>JABXHO010000086.1 GCA_013373595.1 Flavobacteriales bacterium
ATAAATAAAATGAGGTAGGTTCTCATAATAGTGGAATTATCAGTTGTTGTAAAGGGTAAAAATAGTAAGGCAAACTTAAAAAAACTAATTACATAAAGATCAATTCTACGTTTTAAAAAAGACTTATCAAAAGAAAACAGACTGATTAACACTATCACTCACCCAAAACTTTTAATCAGAGAGTTCGAAACCAAGTAGAAAAAAGTCATCCCAAGCAGTTGATTAAAAAAAGCTTTACAACTCAACTATTCGGAAACAAAAGTGACGAGAAACTGTCTTCTTATTACGGATGAAGAAAATGCGGCACGTTACTACCGGTCAGCGATTCAGCAGGGCTATATGGCTCCTCAATAGTTTCACTGTTTTGCTTGAGCAACTTTATCATAATTAAGGATTCTTGCTTGCACTAGTTGAGGAATGCCGACACTCTATCGGAAAACCTTTGTCGCAAAAGGTGGGGCGCTTCATGTGTGCTTCGAGTTGCTGGGCTCATCACTTAGCTGTGCCTTACTATTACCACTAAAAGCCAATTTCGGGTTATTCGATAACTCCTTGCGCCAGCGATAAATCAAACTCGCTTTAATATTTAGATCAGGAGCTACTTCTTGAGACTAACCCCGAACGTTGCTCAGTTCAACAGCTTTTAGCTTGAAATCTTTGCTGTAATTTGTTCTTGTGTTGTTCATACTATTTAAGATATTGCATTTTATCTTAACTCATCGTTCCCTATTTTGTGACAAGTCCAATCGTGAGCATAAAACACAGAGCACACTCGGACAGTCAGATACGTCCAGTAAGCAAAAACGGTCTTTTTACTTAAACGTTGCTCGTATTTTCTTTATTGAAAAATCATCTAACAACTCTTTACTTGTCTTCAGTAATATTCGCTTACTTTGTACTTTTGAAGTATCATCCCATGAGATTAAAATTCCTTTCAACATTAATGTTGATTCTCTTTTCTTCGAACATTAGCTTTGCTCAAACTGACAAAAAAAAGATTGAGTCACTCATTGCTTATATCGAGTCCGATGAAATTACAATGGATGATTTCAATGAAATCAAAAATACATGTAAAGAAATCGAAAGACTTTCGAATAAAATTGGCTTTGAAGAAGGTGTCTTTATCGCAAATCTCTATTTAGCTCAAGTTTTTCGAGATTTCTCTCCAAAGAAGATTGAGCCTTACGTGTCGAAACTTGATAAGATCTACGAAAAATCGAAGAACTCACTTCCTGCCGAAAAAATGGTCGAATATCTATTAGTAAAAGGATACACTTCTGGCAGTAGTGGTGATTTTACCTTGGAACTTGAGTATTACCTTAAAGCAGATTCGTTGGTAAGAAAAAGAAGACTGAAAGAGTATGAAGTCAACATTGATCAGCATATCGCAAATTTTTACTCAGTAAATGAGGAGCACGAAAAGGCACTGGCCATATTAAAAAAGATTGTGAAAGACGGAGAAGCATCTGGGCCGAAAGATGATTATACACACACAATAAACAAAGCAAACTTAGGGGTCGGTTTTATTCAGGTAAATCAATATGATAGTGCGATCTATTATACTCAGGAAGCAATTAGAGACGGTCTTGGTAATTTCTCAAATTTACATTACCAATATTTAACCATTTCCGATGCCTATTTGCAACTAAATGAACTCGACAGCGCCAAAAAATATTTACAAATAACAGAGAGCCTCTACAAAGAAAATTATGTCTACTCGATTGATGTCGTAAAATTCAATTTAACCTACGGACTCTATTATTCTAAACTAAAGGACTACTCATCAGCAGCAAGTTACTACCGTTTAGCACTAAAAAATGCAGACTCCCTCAATTATATAAATGGCATCCAGTCAGCAAACGAAAACCTCTTGATTTCATCTTTTAAAGAAGGAAACAACACCGATTTATTAGACTACTTTAATGCATACAGAAATGCGAGAGACACCATTACGAATCGAGCAAATTTAAAAACTGAGCAACAGCACCTCGCTCAGTTCGAGACATTGAAAAAGAATTCTGAAATTAACCGGTTGAAATTATTGCGTGAAATTGAAACGGAACGGCAATTATTGATCGTCTCTATTTTAGTCATCATCCTACTGGTCTTGTTATTCCTAGTGTATCGTTACAGATCGAGGCAAGCAAAATTAAAACACAAGCTTCAATTAGGGAAGCTAGAAAAAGAAAAAGCAGAGCAACTGGTGCACAAACTAGAAAAAGAACTCAAATCAAAAATTGATCACCTCAAGGAAAATGCTAGAATTATTGATGAACTCAAAAAGGTTTCGAAAACGGAGGAAGACATCAATGAGATGATTGCAATATTCGGTAAAAGTTATATTAACGATACTGAATGGACTAAAATTATTCTCCAATTCGAAAATATTCACCAAAGCTTTATTTCAGAATTAAAGAAATCCATTGATAATTTAAGCACCAACGACATTAAATTGGCGATTCTAACCAAACTAAATTATCAAAATAATGACATGGCTGAGATACTAAACATCTCAATTCACGGTGTCAAAAAAGCAAAGCAACGATTAAAACATAAATTAGAAGAAAACGACATGCTCAACTTACTATTTTAGCCTTCAATCACTTACCATTCGCGCAGTAAAAAGTACACCTTTTGTCTTCCCTTGCCGAAGGCATAATTCATACGTCCGATCTTACATTTGCTCAAAAAATTAAGATTGCCATGAAACAAATAATTTTCGGAATTGCCTTATTTAGCATCATCGTTTTACCAAATACGGCTAGTGCACAACTTACGTTCACAACTGATCATTTCAGTAAAGTACAGACCAACATTAACGACTTAGATATAACCCAAATAAATGACCTTGGATTCACTATCCCAATTGATGAAAAAATCACTAAATATGACAAGATTGTAGTTTTTATTTACTTCAAAAACTTAGACGAGGATACAGAAAACTATACAATGGCCTCAGGTTATAACGAAGTTTACTATCCTAAAAAAGAAAGCTTTAAAGACAATTACTCCTCAAAACTAAAACTTTACCTCATTACTGATGGTAGTGATCATAGTGCTGATGCGAGACAACTTATTTCCAATGAATATTTTGAGTCTTCTGCGCCTCGTGCCTACATTGTAACGGTAGATGGTTACTTTTTAGACGGAACAGAAACAGTTTGGAACGAGTATAAAGAATCTTTTGAGACTAAAGACGTTTATGTTGCTTCAAAAGAAGTATACAGGTCTCCTAAAATAACATTCATTGCTGATCAAAAATCGGTTGATAGAGTTAAAAATATGGAGCTAGTAAGAGAACGATACAGAGCGTACAATGAGTTGCATGAAGAAATAGTGGAATACGTTACACCCTTACATCGTCTTATATCAGGAAGATGTTACTATCCGATTAAGAAAGACATAGAAGCTCAAGCGAAACAGGGCTTGAAAGACCTAGACGTGGATTCAATTAATGAAGTGATCGAACTTGAGAGCAAGTACATGGAAATATTCAAGGATAAAAAAAGGACGAAAGAATTACTCAAGGAAATAGACAAGATGACGGATTTTGAGGAAAGAAAAAAAGCAGTCCTTGAATTCTAAAAAATCACCTATCGCTTCATTCTCTATTCAGGGCTCTAGTTTTAGAGCCTTGAATAGTTTATTAACCTAGGTTCGATTAGCTCAGGGGCGCGCTGACGGAAGAGAGGGGTTGTCAAAGATGCTCGACCAAAGTGGTAAAAGCAAGTGAACAAAAATGCCCAGCGTGGCCAGATGGATTTTGTGCATATCTTGCACTTGCTTGTATATTAAAAAAACTAAGGGAATGAGTGAAGACCGAATAACCACCCACGAGTTTTACGAGTCGGCTTCCTGAATGTTCATTTCAAACCTTGCCCGTTTCCAGTATTTCTATGCGTTAGTTCCCTCGTTTGGAAATTCAGTTGTCAAGAAATTACGAAGCATTGTAAATGCCTCAAAGCGCAGTATGTTTACGTATTCAAGCTGAATGTGAGCATCCCATGCTTCGCAAGCCAAAACGAAATACGGTGTACTATATTCAGCACATGAATAAGAAACTCAAACAAATCAAGAAAGAATACTCTCCGTCACTGTCCAATTTCTCAACGCATTCGTTTCGATAGACTTTTGGTCGTAGCGTTCGAAACCAAGCAGAAAATAGCTCCTCAATAGTTTTTTTGATTCAAAAGCTCCGAAATTATAGCATGCTTCTGTTGGGCTTCCGCATTATCTGGAAACAATTCGAGTGTTCTTTCAAGCTCTTTTTTGGATTCCTCATTTTGATTAAGTAATCTGTGGAGGTCACTCTTGAGAATATAGTATTCGGGATGACTCGGCTTATATTTTATGCCATCCTTCATGTTTTGTAGTGCTTTCTCCAATTGATTTAGCTTGAGATTGCATGTCGCCATGGATTGATACACCTCAGGAATTTGCGTCAACTTTTCTGCTTTTTGGAAGTTGTCTAATGCCGATTGAAAATCCTGAACAGATAAATAATACCTCGCTAGCTGCATGTATGGTGGAGCAAAATCAGGATATGATTCAACAGCAGCTTCAAACGCTCGTTTTCCTTTTTCGGGTCGCCCGAACTCCATGTAGGCATTCGCTAAATCAATCATGGCTTTCATCGATCGATCGGAAATGTCTACCGCTCTTTGGTAATGATAGAGGATTTTATCTTGCTTCCTCTGGGTGGGACTTTTCTCGTACTCCTTATGCAATAAACATGCATAATTATATTGAGTACGCGCGCAATCATTTAGCGTTTCTATGTCTGCTTCAAACAAGGTTCGGTTGTTCTCCCACGCCTTATTTCTGTTGAGCGTTTTAACGAATCCCATGATGAACAAAACGCCCAAAACACCCAAAGCAATTTTCGCTTTTGCATGTTTCCAAACTGGTTCTTTATCCGAATTAAAGCTCACCTTTGAAATGCGTTCCACCAATGCTACAATGGCAATAATTCCACCTAGGGAAGGCGTAAACAAAAAGCGTTCTCCCATGTAATCGGGTCCAACTTGTACAATGTGAAGGTACACCGACAAGGTGATGAAGTAAAACAAAATTCCAAAGAGTAATGCCGACTTCTTTTTGAACTCTCGAATAACTACGTAGACCAATCCCACATGAAAAAGCACCGAAACAATCACCAACGGGTGCGTCCATCCGACTATTGTTGAATGTGCATAACCATAGTCATGGACAAGTGTGGTTGGGAAAACAATCAGCCCGAGCGACTTCATCAAGATGTTAAAGACATTGGGGAACAGTTCGAAAAAACCATTCACATCGTGCAACGGATTTCCGATAAAACCATCTTCCTTGTATTGATTCGTTTCGAGTAATTCCGTAACGTTATTTTCGAAAAAAGCATCGGAGTATACGTAGTAGCGAATCCCCAACAAGAGCAATCCACCCAAAATCGGTAATCCATATTTCAAATACGTCTTCAGCTTTTCCGTGGATCTGAAATACGCCACAACGAGTAACACTCCCACAAAAGTGATTCCGTTTTCTTTAGAAAGGAACGACAAAACAAGCATTAGGATCATCATTCCTGCATAAAGAACAGTATTCTTTTCCTTCTCTAAGAAATTCAGTAGGAATATGAGTGAAGCGATTCCGAAGGTCATTGCCAAAATTTCGTCCCTCGATTTGATGTTAGCCACCACTTCCACATGCAGCGGATGGATCAAAAATAATCCTACTACAATTATCGAAAAGAGCGCTCCTTTCTCGGGGAACATTCTCCGCAGGAAATAAAAAATAAGGCAACATAAAAATGCGTAGTAAAGAGCATTCATGACATGCCCCGTTTTCGGTGTCATTTCAGAAAGTTCGATATCCAAAGCAAAGGACATGAGAGAAATCGGTCGATACCCGTAGCGATGTTGAATTTCATCGGATTTAATATTCTTGAAGAAGATAGATGGATCACTCAGGCCTTGTTGAACACGGTCATTTTCGGTTATTACAATAGCATCATCCCAAGCATAATCGTGCTCGAATGTGTTACCATACTGAATAATGGCAACCACACATATAATGATATACACGCGTGTTCCTTTTAGCATTTAATTTAGACTGTGGTCAATAATTTCCTAAATAGAAACTATTGTGTTCAAAATCGAAGCGAACGACTGTAGGGAGTTGCTCCAACTCTCTATAAAACAAGCGAAAAAATCGGACATTTTGATGAAACCAATAAGAAAAAATTGGTCGGAATAAAGATTTTAGTCCCGTTTTGGGTTGAAATTCTCTCGCAGAGAGCACACTTTTAAGCTCACTCGTGGTCAGCTGAGAAACCGACTTAACCTTATTGTAATCAGCAAGTTTGAGCGCTACAGGATAAACAGGTGTTCTCTTGAGTAGCTGTACAAATAGGTTCGCTGTTGTCAACTGAATAAGATCGTCTTCTGAAAACAAGTTTCTCCTCCAAAACACCCATTCTGTTCTCACTTTTGCGCATTTTTTTTGATTCGAAATGGCAATTTGCGGTGTCCATCGGAGGTGAGAAACATTCACGCGTTCGTAAGCATCCTCTTCAACTTCTTTTTCACATCCCACAAACGCTTGTACTTGGTGCATGGATTGAAAAATACGCCCCGCATTCTCCAAACTTACGAGATCCAAAGGCATTCCTGGTTGTGCCCACACACAATACTTTGTGCTAGCTTCAGCAATTCCCAATCGGAACAGTTCATCTATATCCGACGATTTTGATTCAATCACATAAGTATTCAGAGGGCTCCCGTGAACCAATTGCGCTACTGTGTCTGAAATGGATGATGGACATACGAGTAAAACACTCACCTCATGAAACCGTGTTGACGGGAGAGCTTCAAAAGTTGCCTTTAATCGATCCAATTGATTCTCCAAAACAGGCATGATGACCGAAACGTGATCAAAACGTTGTTTTGCCAAATTCGCATACTGCTCAACCCTGGACGGCGCACCGATAACATTCAAAAAGCGAAGATTTTCCGCAGGAAGAAGGTCTTCTTTTCGGTAGATTCCGATATCTCTCCCTTCAACATCATAGATGATATTTTGAAGGATCGGTTTCATACTTGAACCAAAAGATATTGCAGGATTTCTTCCTCTTCGAGAAGTTAGAATGAATGCGCTTTGAATTTGATCGATCGTTTTCTCTCCGTAGAGATCCACTTCAAAATCAAATGCTTCCAAACGTGGATTTAACGCTTTCAACCGATCCTCCTTCAACTCAAAAAAGGCATCGTACACCGCATTGGAATCTTTCCATTTTCTGAATCTTGTTTGTGGCTCTCCCACATTCATTGACACCTGAAGCAATCCTGTGTTCGTGGCATGCGTTCCTTCGTCTTCGAAGTTGGTTGAATACGAAGTATTCGGAAAGGCAAAATAACGATCCGTATCAATCATATACCCGATAAATAATTTCTTCCACGAATTATTTCCCCATTCCTGTACGTATTTCGGCAGCACTTCATTTTTTCCTGAAGGATGTTCAATGAGCCATTGCTTGAAAGATGTCCATTGATTTTTCGTCCACACTTGTCCCCACGAGCTTGCCACTTGAATAAAGTGTACATCTGATCCATCAACAATCGGTTGAAATGGATAGTAATTGTTCTCCTCGCACGGATATGTGTAGAGTGAAACCCCACCTATTTTAGCATCTTCTGCGAAAAATGCGCTGGCTTGCTTTCCGTAGGAATAGAATGCTGGAGCCACAATTAAATCATCCTCTAAAACAAGAATAGATCCATAGCGTTCTGCCAATTCACCGCATTCGAAGACATGTTTTAACAATCCACGATTTTCTGGTTTTACGTCAACAATTTTTTCTCCGAAATGCCATTCGAAGCCGTTTGCCACTTCAGCAACCTTTGGATTGTCAGAAGCATCGATGGAAATATGAAGTGTAATGTTTTTGGATGAATAGTTCGCTTGGGCGATGCTCGATAAAAGTCGCTTGAGGGAGTGTTCCCGATTGTACGCTATGACGACAATCGCAAGTTCACTCATCCTCCTTTACTTCGTAAGAAAATAAATCTTGATAGATCGCCCGAATTTGATCTAATACTGCTGCTCGATCGTTGAGCACTACATTATATCCCTTCTGAGCAAGATCAACCGCTAAAGCCAATCGCTGCGACTCTTCAATGATATCAGAATTCCGCTTGTAGGATAAATCAGAAAACGTAATGGTTTCTTCGTTGGAGTAATTCTGCTCAAACGTTTCCCGTTGGAAGTCACGATGTAACATATTCGCCTCGTCCGTTGCTTCACTCAGCGGTAAATTCAATCCCACTTTCTGAGCAGCCATTCTCATCGCTCTATTGTCGCGCGGTAGGCATGGACCTCCATATCCAAAACCATAACGCAAGAAATTATAGCCAATTCGCGCATCCGCACCAATAGCCTGCAAAACAGCATCTTGATTTCCTCCATGTTCAATGGTGAGATCTCCAATCGAATTTGCGAAAGCAATTTTAGTTGTCAAAAAGCAGTTAACCGCCAATTTTGTGATCTCGGCTTCTACTCGACTCATGCGACTATATCGTGGATTTCCCTGACAAAATGCTCGGTACACCGACTCAATTCGATCTCCTGCTTCCTTGTTCGCTTCACCAATCAATACTTGATCAGGCGATTGCTGGTCGGCCATGATGCTTCCCTGTGCAATAAATTCAGGATTGTACGAAACGGTATAGCCGTGCGGCTGCATGCGCTCATTCAGTTGATCACAATAACCGGGCATAACCGTAGAATTGATCACGAGATGCGTTTCTTTTTCGGGATTACCCAATGTCAATAATTGACTACACACCTCATCTATGTAGGAATGATCGAAGGTTCCATCCACATTCGATGGAGTTGGAACACACAGAAAAATCAATTCGATAGACGCATCGCGTATTGTTTTGAGATCGGTGGAAACAGTGAGATTTTCTGCTTCTCCCAATACGTAGTTCACATGTGGTTCATTGGAAGAGAATGTTCGATCTTGGATGGATTGAACGTAATCTGCATTTGAATCAATGCCGTAGACATGAAAACCAACTCGCTCGAGATTTAGTGCAAAACACAATCCTAATCGTCCAATTCCTATGATTCCAATCTTTGTCATCTGTTTCTCTCTTTCCTACGAGATTACTTTCTCATCGCTGCGAACTCCACTAAGCTCTTTTAGCTCGATGTTGTTGAGTCCCCAATTTACCGTATTCACGCCATAATTCGACTTTTCCTTCATGATTTGTCGACCTGCTGCTTCTACCACCCACCAATCTAACGACGGTTTTCGGTGATAAAATTGTAGCTGTTCAACGGGATCTCCTAATTCCCATCCTCCCGCGTGCGCCATGTGATATGAACACATTTCCTGAGGATAAATTACCTGTTCGATCCCCTGAGCCGCAGCCGAAAAAAGTGCCATTGAGTCAATATGTAGCGAATACATTTCAAACTCTACGTATCCTTCAATTTTCTCCCAATCTGATTTGCTCATCATGGTAAAGTCACCACACGCATCCGTGTCCAAAACACGAAATTGCGCCTCTTCTTTTGATATCAATTTTGGTTTCAGCCAATTGAGAAATTTCAGCAGCGGATTGAATATAGGATAATTGAATAACAGTCCGTTCTCGTCATAAATCAACGTAAACTGTGCATCTTTCCCCAAGCGTTTAATGATGTTTGCTTCGCAAAATTTCAGTTGTTCCTCAACCGAATCATTTTCGTTGATAGTAGCTGGAACATCACACCGATTTGCCCGGTAGAACTTCCCGTGTTGTAGTTGTCTTTTCGCCAATTCTTCGAACAGCGCATCCGAAAACAACAAATCGATATTGGTGCAACAGATAAATTCCGCTTTGGCTCGGCGAATTCCTACATTTTTAGCGATCATCTGGTACAGTCCCAATTCTTCAGAAAAACGCAGCGAGTCGTGTATTTCTGGAGGAACAATAAGGTAGCGTACCGACAAATAATCCGATTCGGAAACTGGTGGTAACACCGTATCAAGTAGTTCATTTTGATCGGGGGAATTCCAATCCACCATGATCAATTCACATGGAAGCTGGTATTTGTTACATTGATGGATTAATCCTTTATAGAAAATCATCATTCGCTTTCTCAAATCACCTCCGTGATTATCATTTCTGGAGGTAACAACAAATGAGATATATGGATTAGGGTTTGGCATCAAGTATCGGGTGTAATTATGCTTTTTCCTTCAGCTTCGCTACCTCCGCATTAATCCACGCGTAGGTTTTTGCTAATCCTTCGGCGAGACTAATTTTCGGGCTCCAACCAATGGATTTTTTCACCAATGAATTTTCAGAATTCCTTCCCATCACACCAATAGGACCATCAATATGTTCCAATGAAATATTCTTTCCTGCTTGTTCGCTGATGATTTCAGCCAAACGGTTGATGGTTACCATTTCTTCCGATCCGATATTCAACACTTCGGTACAGTCTGAGTTCATGAGTGTCAAAATTCCATCAATACAATCATCAATATACAGGAACGAGCGCGTTTGTGTTCCATCTCCCCAAATTTCAATGGAGCCATTTTGATCTGCCATTGCTACTTTTCGACACAATGCCGCTGGCGCCTTCTCCTTTCCTGAATTCCACGTTCCCTCTGGACCGTAGATGTTATGAAATCGTGCAACACGCACATTCAACTGGTAGTTTCTCAAGGCCGCATGGTACAATCTTTCCGAAAAGATTTTCTCCCATCCATATTCACTATCTGGTTCAGCAGGATAGGCAGAACTTTCCTCGCAATTTGGATTGTTCGGGTCTGTTTGGTTGAATTGTGGATAGATACATGCTGAAGAAGAAAAGAACACCTTGCTTATCTTGTTTTGAATCGCGTAATGCGCCACATTCAAGTTGATGAGCGCTGAGTTATGCATCACATTGAAGTCATTCTCACCTGTGAACAAATAGCCTGCTCCTCCCATGTCTGCTGCGAGCTGAAAAATTTCATCAACTTCATCTTTAATTGCCGCTTCGCATACGTTCGGGTCACGTAAATCACCAATAACAAACTCATCTGCAGTTGATTTTGAAAACTCAGGGTATTTCAAGTCAATTCCTATTACGTAGTTCCCCTCTTGTTTGAGTCGCGTAACCAAATGACTTCCAATGAAGCCACCTGCACCAAGTACCAGTATTCTTTTCATTTAGATTAGATAGAAGTGTTTCCTGTAAAAATACAACTCTCCTTATTGAAATCAATCTTTTGCAAAGGCAATTCGCCATTTGTCCTTGTTTTCAAAGTCGATTTGTTCTGTTTTTGTAAACACGTAGTTTTCAATGACCAAGTAATCCATTTCTGTGCTCATGAAACATTGAAAGGCATCATCTGGAGTGCATACGATGGGTTCGCCACGCACATTAAAACTTGTATTTACAACCATTCCAACTCCGCTTTTTTCCTTCAGTTTGTGCAGTAAATTCCAGTACCGTGGATTTGTAGTTTTACTCACCGATTGAATCCTTGCGGAAAAGTCGACATGGGTAATGGGTTGAAGCTTACTTCGCTCTGCTTTGAGTTGCTCCATCATTGGAAGCTTGCTGTAGTTGGCGGGCAATTCTGTCCTATATTTTTCTGCTACAGGCGCCACAAGCAGCATGTATGGAGAAGTTGTTTTCAATTCAAAGTACTCTGCCGTATCTTCTTCCAAAACAGATGGTGCAAATGGACGAAATCCTTCTCTGTACTTTATTTTCAAGTTGAGTTTCGTTTGCATTTGACGATTTGTTGGATCGGCAATGATGCTTCGGTTTCCCAGCGCGCGTGGACCAAATTCCATTCGACCTTGGAACCATCCAATCACATTTCCTTCGGAAATTTTGTTCGCAATAACCGAACTCAGCTCGTCGAAATCATCATATTTGCGATAAATTCCTTTTCGCTTTCGCGACATCAACTCAATTTCCTTGTCTGAAAAATAGGGCCCGAGGTATGCGCCGTTCATCGCATCACCATCTTTCTTAATGATCCGTTTTTCATCGAAATACATCGCGCTAATTGCCAAAGCCGCACCGAGCGCTCCTCCACTATCTCCTGCCGCTGGCTGAATATAGATTTCCTCGAAGATATTCGCTGCTTCCAATTTTCCGTTTGCCACACAATTGAGTGCGACTCCACCCGCCATGCACAGCTTATTTAACCCGGTCAGTCGCTTGGCTTCAATCGCCATTTTAAGAACAACCTCTTCCGTCACTTGCTGAATTGCCAAGGCCAAATTTCGATAAGATTGATTTAGCTCTCCTTCTTCATCCCTTCGCATTACCCCGAATAAATCTGCCCATTTTTGGTCCTTCACCATGCGAAGTCCTGTGGCATAATTGAAATAATCCTGATTTAGCCAAAGCGAACCGTCGTCTTTGATATCGATCAGTTTTGTTTTGATCAAATCGACGAACGTTTGTGTCTCTTCCGAATCGGGATCACCATACGGAGCCAAGCCCATCAATTTATACTCTCCCGAATTGACTTTAAAGCCTAGGTAGTATGTAAATGCACTGTACAAAAGTCCTACCGAATGTGGGAAATTCATCTCCTTCACCAGTTCGATCGTATTTCCTTTTCCAATTCCGATAGAGGCCGTGCTCCATTCCCCTACACCATCAATTGTTAAAATTGCAGATTCTTCGAAACTCGATGGATAAAACGCACTTGCCGCATGCGATAAATGGTGCTCGGTGAACAACATTTTCAATTTTCGCTTGTCGTACTTTCCAACTTCAGACAATCCATCTTTGATCTTTTTCCGAAGGAATAATTTCTCGTTCAACCAGACTGGCATTGCCTTGAGGAAAGAAATCAATCCTTTTGGCGCGAATGCATAGTACGTTTGAAGCAAGCGTTCGAACGTCAACAAGGGCTTATCGTAAAATACAACCGCATCCAATTCATCGATGGTCAATCCTGCCTCTTCCAGACAAAAAACGACGGCATTTTTCGGAAAAGCTTCCGTATGTTTTTGGCGTGTAAATCGTTCTTCTTGCACTGCCGCGATGATTTTTCCATCTACAACAATCGCCGCTGCCGAATCATGATAAAATGCCGATATGCCTAAAATTGCTGCCAACTTACCACGGTTTTTCGAATGATTCTTTACTGTATGAAGCATTCTCTTTTTCCTTGAAGAGAGATGATGGTGCGTTTTTCAAATCTAATGGATCGGATTTGCCAAAAAGTCTGGACAAAAATGCCGTTGGCGTAAGCACCAAAAAGAAAACAAGCGTCATGATGATATTGGGAACAATCAAACTTAGGAGCCACCCCAGTTTTGTCCACAACCAATCTATCTTTTCGGCTAAAAAGTCGGATAATCCACCTAAGGCTCCAACTCCGAGCGCAATGTACAGCAATACCTCTTGTTTGGAAATCCAGAAAAGCACTAGAAATCCCACGGTGATAATCAGTACCGTTTTGGTTGGATTACTTGCTTGTGCTCCTCCTGACATTAAAATAACGAGTAAATAAACGGTGCAACACTACTTCCTCCGCCGATAACAACCAGAACTCCGATCAACAACAGCATGATAATGACAGGTCCTAGCCAATATTTCTTTCGCTCGATGATGAAGCCCCAGATATCTTTTAAAAAGTCCATGTGTAATGTTCGTAGAGTTGTTTACACTGCAATTTGGCAAAAATTGTTCACTCTGTGAGAGTTGGTTCGATTAAAGTTGTCAGAAAATCGGCAAATTTTCGATGTCCCACATTATTGAAGTGATTCGCATCCGCAAGTCCGTCGTAATCCTCGGGAGTCATGTTTTCGGGAGTAGAATAAGGCAATCCGCTAAAAACAAAGTGGTATTTCTTTTTCAAATCCACCTTCGATTGCACGTCGCTTGGAGAAGGAATTAGTGTGAACTGTACGGGAATCTCAAGTGTTTTCGCAAAGGTATTTAGTTCTGTTAGGTTTTGGTTTGAATACGGTTGTCCTTCCAGTTCTTTGGGCATTTGATCTTTGATTTCTTCGTACCGTTGCTTCGTTTTCCATTTCATGTACGGGCGCGACAAAATAACGCTGTAACGAATCGTTTTTTCAAAGAAGGTATTCTCCTCTCCCCACAAGGAGAAATAGTCAAAATAATGTTCTTTCGCTTCATTGAAATTTTTGAAATACGTTCCCTGCTTTGTCAAATAAATTGGCCCTTCAGAGTTGAGCCACGGACCGTTTTTAATGGGGTAAGACAACGGAATGAACGGCTTTGCAGTTCGGTCGTATTCCAAAATATCATTTCCGCCATACACCGCAACGAGAATCAAATCAGGTTTTAGCAAGGGTGCGTACTTTTCCACGATCAAACGGTACTGAACAGGATCAGCCCCCGGAATTCCGAAGTTCAAAACGGCGTATTCTTCTGATTGATTCAACAACTGAGCAAAGGAAGCATTGTACGAATCTGCGCAGCAACCTTGCGTGTAAGAATCACCGATGAGCATGACGATTTTTTGTCCCGATGCGCGAATGGCCTCCACCGATTCCTGTGAGAATTCGACCGCACTCATGAAGCCTTCCGTATTCACTTCACCATCTGTAATCAATTGTGCACCTGGAACGATATGCGTAATTCCGACCTCATCTGCGTACAGAATTGAATCGTACACTACTTCCCCTTTGTGGAAATAGTAATCTTCGATTACACCTGGATTGTACCCAACAAATCTCAACCCAATTTCAGCAAGGATAAACAGCACCGCAAACACAGCCAGACGCTTTTTCCATACGCTCAACCTTCCTTCTTTAGTGGCAGGAACTTCTGCGTTTTCTAAGACATTTTCCAGTTGAGCAATGTATTCAGACTGACCATACTTTTTCACAATGGTTGCTCGTGCATTGTCACCGAACTTTCTCCGCAGCTGATGATCCTCGAGCAATTCAATCATCCGTGCTGCCATTGCGTCTACATCTCCTTCTTGCACCAAGTATCCAGATTTTCCGTCTTCAATTACCTCAGGAATACCCGCATGCTTCGTAGACACAATCGCCAAGCCTGTTGCCGCGGCTTCCAAGATCGACAATGGCGTTCCTTCCGAATCGTTTTGATCTGTTTTGACAGAATGTTGCACAAAAATAGCATGCGATTGAAGTTCCGTTGCTACTTCCCTTGGACTCAAAATTCCTTTGAAATCGATCTGATTTTCAAGTCCTAGCTCTTTCGTGAGTTCCTTTGCCTCGTTGAGAAGTTCGCCCTCGCCGACAAACGTCAATTTTGCATCTGGATGGCGCTCCACCACTTTAGCAAATGCTTGAATGGTTTTCAATGGTGCTTTTTTCGGAACAAATCGTCCACAAGCAATGAAATTTTTACGTTCAACCGATCCATCAGGAGTCGTGAATACATCCGTATCTACACCGTAGGTGATCTGCTGCAACTTCTCTTGTGGACAACCCAAACGCAACAATTGCGCTTTCATATCAGCAGAAACTACCATGATTTTTGATGCTAACTGAAATAGCTCCTTGTACTGCTCACCGTAGTGATTCAGCGCATCTTCCCGATAGGCATCGAACCCATGGAAATGGACAATCAACGGAAGATTTGCTTTCTGGCAAGCATGCATTACCTCCGCTCCAGCAGGGCCGTATTCCGCCAACACTGCTTTCACATTCTGCTCTTTCCAAGATTGAATCAATGCATTCTCAGGATTATTCTCAGAAGAAAGTTCCTTCCACGATTTTCCTTTATCCAAAGAAATACTTGTTGGGAAATAGCCATCCGAATAAACAACTACCTCACGAATCAGACGGATATGTGCCTGAATAAAGGTTTCGGAGTACTTATTTCGATTGGTTGAAAGGATTGCGAATTTCTCGGGTTTCGGTTCTGATGAGCTCATCTCCTTTTTTGATGAAAAACGATGTCCAATTCGCCCAATGAAAGGATGAAAAAGCAAGAAGTGAAAGACCAACAACCACCAAAATTCGAAATTGCTGAACAACAAGGTAAAGATGATGATGTACGGAAACCAATGAATATAGAATCGGTCTAGAAAGGTATTCGTAAAGTGTTTTGCGCGCGTATCTGAATCACCATTTCTGTAGTTAATCGTAGCAAAGGCTAAAAACACGATCACAACAGCAAAAAGAAATCCGACTTCCATTTGAATGACCGCAAGAAATGCAACAAAGGCAATCACTTCCAACGGAATCAACACACGCGACATGAGCGTGTAGACCCGATCTTTTCCCACGTGCGTTGCAAATGTGTTTGTCCCGCTGACTTGGTCGTTTTCGAAATCTTTGAAATGATGAGACACAATGTTTCGAGTTCCAGAAATCAATTGCCAAAGGATGAGCGTCCCAGCGAAGAAGTAGAAATCATCGTATTTCTTCTCTCCCACAAGAAAGAAGGTCCATGAAGCAAGAAATCCAGGTACGACGTGCGCATAAAGTGAATCGGTGAGGACACCCAAAATGCCTCGTTCTTTCAATCGAAACGGTGGAAAAGCATACAGTACGAAAAGTGCAAGTTCAGTGAAAATACAAATAGCAGAAACCTCATCCAGTGGTAGGTACAGCCAAGGCAAAATGGCAATGGCTAAAAATGCAATCACCAACATGGAAATAGAGCCTGCCGAGAGATTCGCAGTGCCGTTTGATTTTCCCGCGAGTTCGTCTTTTTTTCGATCCGCTAAATCGTTGGTAAGGTAGCCAAACCCCATGAACCCAATTGTTGTTGCAATGGCCGCGAAAAAGGACATCGCTGATGTAAACGAATCGACATTGCCCGCAAGCAGCAAGAAATAACAAAATGAAATGAGGAGTGGAACTTTATACCGCCACGGATTGCTCAAGCGCAATTTCTGAGTAAAAAATTGAAAAAAAGATATCATTTCTAGCAGTAGTTCGTTCGAAACCTAAGTTCATCTCACTATCATATGGTAGGGAACATCAACTCAGTATCAAAGAAACAAAAAAGAATGGTTTTAGGCTTAAGTTGGATTACTAGATTGTTGATATCGACACACTTCGATGAACTCAATGTATGATACTGAGGACTGAGACTTCAGAAGTCCGATGTTGAAGCCATGTTGTTAATTTGAATCAAATGACTGAATAACTCACAAGGACATCCTTCTTGAACACGCACTTCACCTTTGTTCCACCAGAAGTCGTCAGCATGCCCTCTCCGTCTTTCTCATTGTTCTTCCAAACACCCGTGTATTTATCGCCATTTGCTCGGTAATACGTTCCCGTTCCGTGTTTCTCTCCCTTTCGGAAATTGCCGACGTATTTTTCCCCGTTCGCGTAGACTCTTTTTGCATTTCCATGAAACGTGTTATCGGAAAATTCTCCGGAGTACCATCCTCCATCGGACCACTTGTAAACTCCCTTCCCCGATTTTTCATTATTCTCGAACTCACCCTCGTACTTGCTACCATTTGCATAAGTGTACGTACCTAAACCACTTTTCTTTCCGTTTCGGTATTGTCCTTTGTAAGTATTCCCATTTGCATAGGTTCGGTAGCCCTCACCGTGAAAGACATCATTTTTGAATTCGCCCGAGTACATGCTGCCATTTTCCCATTTTAAAACGCCAGTTCCTTCTTTCTTTCCGTTGACAAAACTTCCTTCGTACACATCTCCATCCGTTGAGATGAGTGTTCCTTGACCATGCTTTTTACCCTTTTTCCAAGAACCATCGTAGCTCCAACCGTCGGCCGAAGTGTACACTCCTTTTCCATTCCGATGATTGTTCGCATAACTCCCCACATACACATCGCCGTTCGCATGACGATACGTTCCAGAGCCATGCTTCATGTAATTCAGGAATTCACCTTTGTATTGAGATCCGCTGGCATAAACATAGGTTCCGTAACCTGTAATTGCACCGTGTTTGAAATCTCCTGTGTACTTATCTCCCTTACTGTTGATGTATGTTCCTTCACCGTGAGAGCGACCGTTCAACCAATTTCCCTCGTACGTCTCACCTCGTTCGTTTACGAACTTTCCGTAGCCATTTTCACAATCACCAGAGATACACTTAGCAAAAGACATTATGGGGGCAAGGAAAAAGAAGACTAGGATCAATCGCATAAGAAGTCAGTTTGTACTTATGAATTGACGTAGAAGGAATTAAAACCTTACAGCACTGAAATGAATTTGCGTTCCGAAGAAAAATAAGTCCATAAAAAAACACCTCCATCATTCCGATAATTTTCGGAAGACAGAGGTGTTCTAAAAAAGAATAATTACTTCTTAGTATCTGTAGTGTTCTGGCTTGTATGGTCCAGTTACTTCTACACCGATGTATTCAGCTTGTTCTGGTCGCAACTCAGTCAATTCAGCACCTACTTTTGCCAAGTGCAATTTCGCTACTTTCTCATCCAAGTGCTTTGGAAGCATGTAAACATCATTTTCGTATTTGTCAGAGTGGTTCCACAACTCAATTTGAGCCAACGTTTGGTTCGTGAATGAGTTCGACATTACGAAAGATGGGTGTCCAGTTGCACATCCCAAGTTTACCAAACGTCCTTCTGCCAACAAGATAATATCGTTTCCGTTGATTGTGTACATGTCAACTTGTGGCTTGATTTCCACTTTTGTATCTCCGTACTTGTTATTCAACCAAGCCATATCGATTTCGTTATCGAAGTGTCCGATATTACAAACGATTGTTTTGTCGCGCATTGCTTCGAAGTGGTGTCCTTGAACGATGTCTTTGTTTCCTGTTGTTGTCACAACGATATCAACGTTACCAACAACGTTTTCCAATTTACGAACTTCGAATCCGTCCATTGCTGCTTGCAACGCACAAATTGGATCGATTTCAGTAACGATTACACGTGCACCTGCTCCACGAAGAGAAGCTGCAGAACCTTTACCAACATCACCATATCCACAAACAACAGCTACTTTACCAGCCATCATTGTATCTGTAGCACGACGAATCGCATCTACCAATGATTCTTTACATCCGTATTTGTTATCGAATTTTGATTTTGTAACAGAATCATTTACGTTGATTGCAGGCATAACCAATGTTCCGTTTTTCTTACGCTCGTACAAACGGTGAACTCCAGTTGTTGTTTCTTCAGACAATCCTTTGATGTCTTTTGCCAACTCTGGGTAACGATCGAATACCATGTTTGTTAAGTCACCACCATCATCCAAGATCATGTTCAATGGTTGACCATCTTTAAATGCGAATAATGTTTGCTCGATACACCAATCGAATTCTTCATCGTTCATTCCTTTCCAAGCAAAAACAGGAACTCCTGCTGCTGCGATTGCCGCTGCTGCTTGATCTTGTGTTGAGAAGATATTACATGAAGACCATGTTACGTCTGCTCCTAACTCAACCAATGTTTCAATCAAAACTGCTGTTTGGATCGTCATGTGCAAACATCCAGCGATACGCGCACCTTTCAACGGCTTGCTCGCTCCATATTCTTCACGAAGAGACATCAATCCTGGCATTTCTGCTTCTGCCAAACGAATCTCTTTTCTTCCCCAGTCTGCAAGGCTGATGTCCTTTACTTTATACTGTACTTTTTCTGTTGTACTCATATTGTTGTTGTATAATTTCAATTTTCGTGCTGCAAAGTTACAAAGTTCCTTTGGGAATAGAAAACTTTGTTGATTTGGAGTGATTTGAAAGCTAAATGAAGGTCACTTTTGCGCGTATCACCTGTGTACATTTTCTTCTCTTTTGATGAAATTTCGAATGTGTCTTCTACTCCTTCGGTTTCACGCTCACTGTTCACATTGCACCGTCAAAATAGTCAACGCCAAATACGGGGAGTTCTAGCGAATAATGACTAACTTAACTCAGAAGAAATAACCCTATGGAAACAACAATTCAGGACACACTTACTTTTTTAGGAGCTGCAGGAACTGTAACAGGCTCAAAAACATTACTTGAAAGCAGTGGCAGCCGCATTTTGATCGACTGTGGATTGTTTCAGGGCTTGAAGGAACTCCGACAATTGAATTGGGTCAACCTTCCTATTTCGATCGATTCCATCGACGTTGTGCTCCTCACGCATGCTCATTTGGATCACTGTGGTTATTTGCCCGTTTTAGCAAAAAATGGATACAAAGGTCCTATTCATTGCACTCAAGCGAGCAAAGAACTAACGAACATCATTTTACTCGACAGTGCGAAAATTCAAGAAGAAGATGCTGAGCGAGCGAACACGCACAATTATACGAAGCACAAGAAAGCGAAACCTTTGTATACTGTTGAAGATGTTCACAAAACCATGAAGCTGTTTGTTACACACGATTATAATGAATGGGTGATCCATTCGAGCGAGATTAAATTTTGCTTTCGCAACAGTGGACATATTCTTGGTGCGGCAATGGTTGAGATTCAAAAAAACGAACAAAAAATCCTCTTTTCTGGTGATTTAGGTCGTGCTAAACCGCTACTACTTTATCCGAGAAAAGTAATCAAAGAAGCGGATGTATTGATTTTGGAGTCGACCTACGGAGATCGAATTCATTCTGAACAAAACGCAAAACGAGAACTTCAAAAAGTAATTCTTGACACCTACGAACGAAAAGGAATCTTGATGATCCCAACCTTTGCGGTTGAGCGCGCTCAAGAACTTATGTTTTTACTCCATGAATTGAGAAACACAGAGTCGATACCCGACATTCCAATTTACCTCGATTCTCCCATGGGAATAAACGCCACGAATGTGTACGACAACTATCCTGACTTGCACAATCTTTCCCGTTTGGTTATCCGAGAAATGTACGAGAATGTCCACTATATTTCCGATTACGAGCAATCACGGAATATTGTTCTGGATTCGAAGCCTAAAATCGTTCTCGCCGGAAGCGGTATGTTAGAAGGAGGTCGCATTATCCATTATCTGAACAACCACATGAGCAGCAAGAAAAACACGCTTCTGTTTGTTGGTTTTCAAGGAGCTGGAACACGCGGGAGAGCTATTTTGGAAGGTGCGCGTGAAATCAAATTTTTCGGTCAATACCACACCATCAACTGTGAAGTGAAATCCATCATGGGGCTTTCAGGTCATGCCGACCAAGAAGAAATCATTGAATGGCTCGAAGGATTTCGAAAGCTGCCTCAGCGGATCTTTTTGAACCATGGCGAACCTCATCAGCGCGATGCACTTCGCTCGAAAATCAATTATTTATTTCCAGAAATTGATGTCGTATTACCACAACCATACATTCCATACCCTGTTGAAGAAACGGAATAGGTTTGTTACATGCGTTTTCTGATTAACTCTTCCAATCCATCAATGAAACGATCGTGACTGTTTGAACTTGGAACGAGTTGCACTTTTTCTCCGCCCAATTCTTCGAAAAGTTCTTGATATTCATCACCGATTTCGATCAATGTTTCGAGACAATCTGCTACGAACGCCGGACTAAAGACCAATAGCTTTTTCGCGCCAGCTTTCCCTTGCTCTTCCACCACTTTATCGGTGAAAGGCGTGAGCCATTTTTTGTCTAAGCGTGATTGAAAACAAACGGTGTAATCCTCTTCTTTGATTCCAAGTTTCCCCGCAATTGCGCGTGTAGTTGCGTAGCAAGTCGCTTTGTAACAGAACTTGTTTTTGTCATTCACCTCTACTTCACACGGCTGATCCGTACACAAATCGGAACCTTCGTAAACTTTATCTACATGTCGATCTGGCAATCCGTGATATGAGAAAAGCACATGATCGTAATCAGCTAAGTTGAATGCTTTCGCACGCTCCACAATAGAATCGATGTAGCCTTCATTTTCCCAAAACTGATTGATCGCACTCACTTCTGGAACCACCCACCACTTTCGCATAATGTTCATTGCGAGATCGATGGCAGATCCCGTTGTGGCACTTGCATATTGAGGAAATAACGGAAGAATGATAATTTGATCGTAGTTTTCCTTACGCATTTGCTCCATCACATCGTACATCGACGGATTTTGGTAGCGCATGGCCATGTGCACGGTAAGGTGATCATTTTTGAATCGTTCTTGCAGCTTTTCCACAACTGCCTCCGTGTGCGTGATAAGTGGTGAAACGCCATTTGAAATATCAAACAACTCTTTGTACACTTTCGCGGATTTCGGAGCACGAAACGGAACAATAATACCATTTACCAGCAACTTTCGGCCTAGCCAAGGTAAGTCGATCACACGTGGATCGTTCAAGAATTCACTAAGATATCTGCGTACATCGCTTGTTTTCGGACTATCTGGCGTTCCGAGTTGAATCAATAATACACCAATTCGTTTATTCATGTGTTTAAAATTTTCTGAGGGAGAATAATCCTATCATTTAGATATTCGGACAACTAACGATCATGCTTGTTTGACCTACTAAAACAGCTTTTTACGCCAGTCTGATGCTTCCTCTTCGTTCAATAGTCCAAGCTTCGACAAGTATGAAATTGTTTTTTCAAATGCAAGCGGATATTCTATCCCACTATAATTCCAATCGGTTTCATTGAGCCAATTTTCGACATGACTTCTTCTCAAGTTGTATCTCCAACTGATCAAATCTACCGAGTTTTCATTCTTTTTGAGTTCAAGTGCTTTTTTGTTCACCACGTCGCACATGCGCTTCAATTCTTCAGGATACTTTTCGTAAATCTCCGTTCGCACAGCAATCACGAAGCACGGCCACGGTGTTACCACTTCGTCGATTCGCTTACATTTCTGTTGTTCGGTATACGGATGTGTTGTGTACTTTTCCCACAAGAAGATTTGTGCCTCATCATTTTCGAGTGCCCACAAACCACCGTACACATCACCAATTACATTAAATTTTAATCCATTTGTATCCCAATTTTGTTGATGCGCCATGACGTATGACATCAAATGAGATCCAGAACCATATCGTGAAATTGCGAATGTCTTATTCTCCAAATCAGCCACCGTTTGAAAATCGGAATGATACGGAACGTGTACTCCCCATCGAAGTGGAGTATTCACATACACCTGAATGATTTTAGCATCTAATCCTTGAAGGATTGCTCGCGTTCCACCTTCGGTGAGTAGGATCGCCACATCGATTGCCTCATTCTCGAGACCACGGATCATTTGGCCGGTTCCTCCGCCCATATCACTCCAGTGCAACTGAATTCCTTCATCTCTGAACTTTCCTTCCTCAATTGCCATGCGCCACGGCAAGTTGAAGTGTTCCGGCACTCCCCCTACTTTCAGTCCTAACATAGTTTAATCTTTCTTTTTTCGTTCCTCCGAGAACTGCATATCGTGCAAATTTCGGTAGAAACCATTTAATTCGAGCAGTTCCGCCTGAGTTCCTTGCTCAACAATTCGTCCTTTTTCGAGTACCACAATTTTATCGGCACTTTGAATTGTTGAGAGTCGGTGGGCAATCACCATTGCCGTTCGCCCTTTGGTTAATCGCTCCGTTGCTTTTTGAATCATTTCTTCGGATTCGTTATCGACACTTGATGTTGCCTCATCCAAAATAAGAATGTGCGGATTGTAGACAAACGCCCGAATAAATGAAATCAGTTGTCGCTGTCCCACGGAAAGCATTCCACCGCGCTCTCCTACTTGGGTATCGTACCCCTTCGGCAATTTCACGATGAAATCATGCGCTCCGACTTCTTTGGCAGCAGCTATTACTTGCTCCTTTGTGATGGATGTATCACCCAAGGTAATATTTTGTTCTATTGTATCTGAGAAAAGGAAAACATCCTGTAAAACAATGGCAATGTTATTTCTCAAGTAATTCAGTTCGATATCACGAAACGGAACACCTCCAACACTGATTTCTCCTTTCTGGTATTCATAAAAACGTCCGAGCAAGCTCACCAACGAACTTTTTCCTGCTCCCGTAGCTCCAACGAACGCCACCGTAGAACCTGGCTCGATCTTCATGTTAATGTCACGCAGCACCCATTCATCGTCGTTATAGGCAAAATAGACGTTTTGGAACTCAATGGCCGCATCGAAATCGCATTTGGTGATGGTTCCGTCGTTTTGGATTTTGTCTTCTCGATCAATAATTTCAAATACGCGCTCTGCACGCACTACTCCACGCTGGAAAATATTGAACTTATCTGCCAATTGTCGGATCGGGCGGAACAACATATGAATCCACAATGTGAATGCGACAAACAATCCAAATTGCGCTTCAGCTGCTTCACTATCCAATCCGCGTACTTTCATGGCACAAAACACCAGTAGGAACGCGATTGAAAACGAGCTTAACAATTCCACGAAGGGAAAGAAAATGGAGTTCGCCCAAATTGCCTTTACGTGCGATTTTCTATGGAGCGCATTTATTTCCTTAAACGAATCGTATTCTTGATCTTTTCGACTGAATAATTGCACCAAAGACATTCCCGTAAGTCGTTCCTGAACAAAGGTATTCAAGTTATTCACTGCCTCACGCTCCATGTTCATTGACTTTCTCAATGCGCGAGCAAAAATTCGCGTAGCAAACAATAATACTGGAATTGGGATTAACGTAAGCAATGCCAACTCCCAATCGAAAATAAACATTCCAACAATAGCGATGACCACCGCTAAGACATCACCCAGACCACTCATTAATCCAGCGGAAAAAACATCTGTAATTGCCTGCAGATCCGATACGAGTCGTGTGACGAGCGCACCAATCGGAGTTCGATCGAAATAGCTCATGCGTAGCGTTAAAATTTTAGCCATCAATTGCTTTCGGATATCGCGGATAATCGATTGTGCAAATAAGTTTGAATAGTACGATGACAGGAACTGAAACAGACCTTCAAACAATAACATTCCTCCGACAATTAGAATCCATGTCAGTAACATCGAAGGATTTTGCGTTTCCACAATGTATTTATCAACAATATATCCCAAAATAGCGGGACGTACCGGTCCTAAAAAGCCGAGAATAATTGTGCAAGTAATTGCAATAAGAAAAAGCCCTTTGTATAGTTTCCAATATGAAAGCAGACGTTTAAAAACGTTAATGTTGAGCTTTGCTTTCTTTTCCATGAAACAAAAATAGTTAAAGATTGGTGATTCATAATTACCTCTACTGCATCTAATGAAAATTGAAATCTTAAATCGGGATGAAAAGTGTGGTGAAAATCCACTAACTTTACATTAAATTCTAAGAGCAATGATCCATAATCTTTCCAATACGAAGTCGATTTTCCAAACATTTATCGCAGAAATCCGTGATGTAGACATTCAGCATGATCCCATGCGATTCCGTAAAAATTTGGAGCGAATCTCTGAAGTTCTAGGTTACGAACTTTCGAAAAAATTGACCTACGAGGATCGATTGGTTACCACTCCTTTGGGCGAAACTGAAGTTCCCGTTTTGAAAGAACAGCCTGTTTTGGCGACTATTCTTCGTGCAGGACTTGCAATGCATCAAGGATTGCTCAATTATTTCGACCGTGCCGAAAGTGCATTTATTTCTGCGTATAGAAAACACTCTACGGCGGAAGATTTTGAAATCTACGTAGAATATTTAGCCTCACCGAAAATAGACAATCGCGTTTTGATTATCAGCGACCCGATGTTGGCTACTGGAAGCTCTATGGTAACAGTATACAAAGCCATGTTAAAGCAAGGTGTTCCGAAGAAAATTTACATTGTTGCCGCGATTGCAACTCCAGATGCCTTGGAATATTGTCAAGCTCATTTACCTGACACGACCGAATATTTTGTTGGAGCAATTGATTCAGAATTGACAGCACAGTCGTATATCGTTCCTGGATTGGGTGACGCAGGAGATTTAGCCTACGGTGAAAAATGTTAACCGATGTATTTCTCGAAGCTAAGCGGACTTTTTTTTCTTTCGTTCATTAAATTCATGTTCGCGCCAATTGGTGGGCCGCACATTGGATTGAGCTTCTTGGAAACGTATCTTTCTTGCGTTTTAGGCGCTGTTACAGCCGCTGCTATTTTTTATTTCTCGTCCAACTTCTTCATGAAACGTGCACACGAAAAACGTGTTCAAAGGCATCGAAATCATATTGAGAAAGGTGTTCCTCATAAGAAGAAAAAGGTCTTTACTTGGACGAACAAGACCATTATTAAAGTCAAGCGAACGCTTGGCATTTACGGAATCTCTTTGTGGGCACCCTTGTTTCTTTCGGTTCCTCTTGGAAGCATTGTGGCTGCAAAATTCTTCGGTAACGACAAACGCACATTTCCGCTTATTGTGTTCGGCATGTTCCTAAATGGAGCCATCACAACGAGCATTGCATTTATATTTTTTGGATGAAACATCTCTTTTTTGACCTCGATAGAACACTTTGGGATTTTGAAAAAAATTCAGAAACAGCCCTGTCTATTTTATATGATGACCTTAAGCTGGGAGATCACCTGCGATCCTTCCGATCCTTCCACACGAAGTACAAAAAGATCAATGGTGAATTGTGGGATCAATATTCCAAAGGAAAGATTTCAAAAGACATCCTGCGTGTGAAACGTTTTCAGGACACCTTGGCGCACTTTGAAGTAAAAAGCACTGAACTTTCTCATGCATTGGCGGACGGTTATATTTCACTCTCTCCGCACCAGACACATTTGTTCCCTGACGCCATTGAAACACTGGAACAACTCAAAAACGATGACTTTGAATTGCACATCATTACAAATGGTTTTTTGGAAGTGCAACACATCAAATTGGATAAAAGTGGACTGAAACCTTACTTCGATGTAATTCTTTGTTCGGAAGAAGTTGGAAAAAATAAACCCTCCCGACTCGTATTTGATCGCGCACTTGACTTAGCGAAAGCCAAGCATGACGAAAGCATTATGATTGGTGACAGCTACGAAGCCGATATTGTTGGAGCAGAAAACGCAGGAATTCGTGCAATTTTATTCGATCCGGATAGAGTTCATCGTGACGGAAGACACAAATGGCACATTCATGAGCTCAAGCAGATTCCCGATACACTTCCTTGGATGTAGTACTGAAAACGAAATCCTTACTCCTCCTTCTTCCGTGTTAAAACCAATTTTACGGGCTTTGCATCTACCTGATAATACACGCGAACGAATAATTTGTTTCGATTTAAAAAACCGAACGAATACTTGATCGCATGTGGCGAGAGTGAAGTAATATTCTGAAATTTCAGTCTGTTCCCCGAACCAACCATTTTCTGCGTAGTTGCCACAACAGAGTCTTTTACAACCTTGTAATTCGTCATCGAATACACCATCGTTTTGTTGACTTTATTGATTCGAATCGTTTCCACCCGAGACGTATCGCCCGTTTTCTGATTGATTCTGTAGCCCAACCCAACGATTTCATCGTCCTTCAACTCCATCACCTCAAAACCGCTATTGAACTTGTATTCCCAAGTCCCTACAAGCTTTTTTGCTCTATTTGGCAGTTGCGCATGAACGCCAACCGCCATCACAACAGATGCTACCAGTGCTACAAATCTCTTCATCTACTTGTCAATTTACGCGTACAACTCTTGTCTTAGCTTTTCGTACATCATCATTCCTGCCGCCACACCAACATTGAGTGAAGCAATTTCACCTTTCATCGGAATTTGACAGGCCACGTCCGCAAGATTAATCAAATCAGAAGTGATTCCATCCTTTTCAGATCCCATGATGATCGCCACCGAACCACGAAGGTTTGTTGTGTATAACGGAGTCTTTGATTTTTCCGTACACGCTACAATTCTCAATCCGCATTGCTGAATATAAAATAGTGAATCTTTCAAACTTTCCGCTCTACAAACCTTAATTCTATTCAAAGCTCCAGCAGAAGTTTTAATGGCATCTGGCGTAACTTGAACCGATCCATTCGCAGGAATTAAAATTGCGTCCACCCCTTCACATTCAGCCGTTCTGGCAATCGCTCCAAAATTTCGAACATCCGTAATTCGATCCAACGCCAGCACAAAAGGTTTCTTTCCTTCTTCCAATAATTGTTCCACTACTTCTTCAATCTTATAATAAGATATTGGCGAAGCCATGGCAATTACTCCCTGGTGATTTTGGTCTGTAATTCGATCCAATTTTTCACTTGGAACGAACTGCAATTGGTGATTCTTTCCTTTCAGCGCCTCTTTCAATTCCAAAAAGAGTTCCTTATTCATCCCTTTTTGAATCATGATCTTGTTGATCTCTCGATCCGCCTTGATCGCTTCAATTACCGCACGGACACCAAAAATATAGGTCTCATCGTGTTTTTTTGGTTTTCGATCGTACTTTCGTTCACCGCGATCCGAACCGCTGTATTTCTGTCTACTAAATTCTCTATCTCCCATGCTCTAAAATGTATATTCGATGTCGACGATCATTGTTTCACTCACCGACTTGGCAACTGGACATGCTTCAGACACGCGTTTAACTCTTTCTTGAATTTCCTCCGACCAATTGTTCATTGAGAAATCCAACTTGATTTTAAGTTGCTCAATTCTTCGCGGCCCAGAAGCCATAATTTTGTCCACAACTCCTGTTCCTCCCTTCATTTCAATATCGTTCTGGTTGCAATGAATTCCAACAACCGTGAGAATACACGAAACAAAAGATGTTCCGATCAAATCGGTTGGAGAAAACGACTCACCTTTTCCGTGATTGTCTGTTGGTGCATCTGTCACAATCTCCGTACCCGATTTCTCGTGTATGCATTTCGTTCTCAGATCACCCAAATATTCAATTCTTACTGTTGCCATCTATTTGCTTTTCGTAACTTTGTATTCGCCTTTGGGTGTAAAATTAGCTAAATTTTCAGCCGAGAGGTTATCAACATCGTTAAGTAATTGGCATGAGTGAATTAGTAGAGGATAATAAAGTTCGAATTAAAAAACCAAAATGGTTGCGTGTAAAACTGCCAACAGGCGAAAATTACAAGCGCGTTCGATCGTTAGTGGATGAGCACAAATTGCATACGATTTGTGAGAGTGGAAATTGCCCAAATATGGGTGAGTGTTGGGGAGAAGGAACTGCCACCTTTATGATTTTAGGAAACATCTGTACGCGATCTTGCGGATTTTGTGCAGTTGTAACAGGGCGTCCAGATGCTGTCGACGAATTTGAACCCGGACGTGTGGCACACAGTGTAAAAACAATGGGTGTGAAACACGCGGTGATTACTTCTGTTGATCGCGATGATTTGAAAGATGGAGGTTCATTGATTTGGGCGCAAACCGTACGTGCGATTCGCCAACAATCTCCAACCACAACACTTGAAACCTTGATTCCTGACTTTGCCGGAAAGTGGGAAAACTTGCAGAATGTTATTGACGTGGCTCCCGAGATTGTTAGTCATAACTTGGAAACTGTCCGTCGTTTGACAAAAGAAGTTCGCATCCAAGCTAAATACGACCGCAGTCTGGAAGTATTATTCCGTCTGAAAAAGGGAGGAATGAAAACGAAATCGGGGATTATGCTCGGCTTGGGTGAATCGCGAGAAGAAGTACTCGAGACCATGGAAGATTTGAGAAGTGTTAATGTCGACATTCTTACGTTGGGACAATACCTTCAGCCGACAACAAAACACCTTCCAATTGCCGAGTTCGTAACTCCAGAGCAATTTGCGGAATACAAAGAAATTGGTCTAAAAATGGGCTTTAAATATGTCGAAAGTGGACCATTGGTTCGATCATCATACCGAGCTGAAAAACATCTATTTTAATTAGACGTGTATATTTCTTTCTCTTTTTGAAAAGTCTCGTTTGAGAGATTGACACAAAAGGCATAATTTTACAAAGCGATAGAAGCCGAGTTCGGTTCTTAACAAATGTTAATGTTTAGATAATATTTCGTAATTTGGCGGTCGCGATAAACTTTAAACTACTTGATAACATCAAAATATGAAGCGTAACAATGTAATAATCGGTTCGGTGGGGATTCTAGCTGCCGCTGCGCTCTTTGTTGTTTCTCCTTGGAAATCAACAGATTCAGAGGGTACTTATACAAAAGAGTCTTTCTCGTCGCTAACCGAAAAATCGGCTAACGATGCTAAGTTATGGATGGAGCGTAGATACCTCAATCCTGAAACTGGTGAAAGAATTTCACAAAAAGAACTAAAGAAAATTTCTGCTGACGTTGCTCAAATGGCAAAAAGTCGTGCAGTAACTTTCGTTGAACAAGGTCCAGACAACATTGGAGGTAGAACACGTGCCATCCAAGTTGATGTAACCAACAACGATATTATTTGGGCTGGAGGTGTTTCTGGAGGACTTTTCAAATCGATGAACGGTGCGAACACTTGGGAACGCGTTGAATCATATGGACTTGTAGCCGATCCATTTATTTCGTCAATGTGCCAGTTCACGAACGGAACGCTTTTCGTTGCAACAGGGTCTAACGATGAGAGTTGGTCAGGTAACGGTGTTTGGTACACGCAAGACCAAGGTGCTTCATGGACATTGGTTCCAGGTACAGACGGATTCTCTTCAGGAAGAGTTACCGAAATTGTTGCTCCAGAAAATGGAACGACTTTATGGATGACATCTCCAACGGGTCTAAAAAAATGGAACTTTGGTGATGCTTCATTAACAAGCGTAACAACAGGAAATGGTGGATGTAATGCATTGGCTTGTTCTCCAAACGGAAAAGTTATTGTTTGTGCGATTGGTTCTAACAAAACATACGTTTCTTCCGATTTCGGTGCAACGTTTGTTGACAGGTCAGGACTTACTGCAGGAGTTGTTCCAACAGGTTCTGGTCGTTACGAATACGCGGTTTCCCAAACAACTAACGCTTCAGGAAACTATTCGATTTACGTAGCGAGAACGCAAGCAAACTTGACAGGAATGAACGTTTCCCACGATAGTGGAAACACATGGTCACAGTTTGTAGGGTCTTCAGGAACTTCAAGTAACTTGAACATCTACAACGATCAAGGTACATACAACTCAGTACTTACAGTAACCCCTCAGAATACGAACAAAATTTTGATTGGTGGTATCGACGTATGGAAATGGGAACAAACAACAAGTAACCCACCTGCGGGAGGTTTCGAAAAGCTATCTCAATGGTTCTTATCCCCAACGTCTGCACAATATGTACACGCGGATAATCACGAATTTAAATGGGATGGAACGAAACTTTACATTGGTAACGATGGAGGTATCGGAGTTTCTTATAACCCAGAGGTTTCATTCTACCCAGCAAACAGAGGATATAACGTAACGCAATTCTACGGAATCGCATTCGATAGAAACGGAGCTGTTATGGGTGGTGCTCAAGATAATGGTACTTTATACAATGACCACTCTCTTTCAACATTCAAAGAATTTACTCAAGTGTCAGGAGGTGACGGTTTCCAATGTGAGATTTCCTTCTACAACCCAAAGGTTATGTTCGCGACTGTTTATTACGGAGATGCACGTCGATCTGGTGATGGAGGACAAACATTCGAATCTTTTGTACCAAACCTTCCAGCATCTTATGATGCAATTGGAACAAGCGGTTCACCATTTCACCCATTTAACACTCGAATTTTCTTAGCAGAATACTATGATTTGAACTCTGAAGATTCAGTTGTGTTTATTCCAGACGCGAACTACGCAACTGGAGAAACAATTTTAGTGCCAAGTAGAGCTTCTGGAGATAGTATCTCTTACACATTAACGGCTCCTTTGTATTATGATGATACATTAAATTATGAGCCTTCATTAACAGTAACTGAGACAGGTATCGTTAACGAAATTACAGGTCAAACAGTATACTTAGATCTATACTCATGGGTACACCTTGGTACTTCTGGTTCAGGACTTGTTCCACCACTAGTTGGAGATTCTTTACTTGTAGATTTGGAAACTGGGACTGACACAATGCTTGTTGAATCTCTTTTCACTTACGATCACTATTACGGTCAAAACTCTACGTCTATGGATATCTACGACATGGGAATTGACTCAGTAGTTTACAACATTGCATGGAACAACGTAACAGTTCAAGATCCTTACCAATCATGGTACTTCATGTACGTTAATGCTAACGGAGGTGAGCTTTGGGGAACGCGTAACGCGCTTCGCTTGTCTGCTCCAGATCAGGAATGGGGAATCGTTGCTCAAGGAATTGGAGGAGGAACTTTCAACAACATTGACGTTGAGTTCTCTAAAGATTTGAATCACATCTACATCGCTACAGGTGGAGGAACGGTAACTCGTTTGGATGGACTTGGAAGTGTTTACACATCAAGCCCAACATTTATGGAGGATGCATTCTATCACGATGTGACAGGAACTTCAACTCCACCAAATGCAACTACAACTACCAACCTAACTCCAGGAGGAGGTGTGGAAGGTATTGCAGTGAACCCATCTAACCCTGATGATGTATTATTCTTGCACGGATTTGCATCTGTTAGAATGCGTCGTTCATTGAACGCTACAAGCGCAACGCCATCGTACACACCAATTACAATTACAAGTAGTCCTGGAACATACGATGCGATCATCGATCGTGATGATTCTCAAATCTTGGTAGTTGGTACTTCTCACGGAGTATTTGTAACAGAAGATGGAGGAACAACTTGGGAAGATGGTTCTCAAGGATTCCCTGGAACACCAGTATACGAAGTTCGTCAATCATGGAGAACATGGGATGAAGGTAACTTCCGTCCAGGTGAAATCTACGTTGGAACATTCGGACGTGGTATCTGGAGTACTTCTTCATACTTGTCAACAAATGATAACAACCCAACGGATAACAATGGAGCATCTATCGACGAGTTCGATACGAACCTATTCCCTTATCCAAACCCAACAACAGCAGGAACTAGCCTATCATTTGAGCTAGCGAATGTATCTGATGTTACTATTCAGGTTTACAACCTTTCTGGAAGACTTGTGAAGTCTATCAATAAGAAAAACTTGAGTCAAGGAACACAAATCGTTGATATTGAGGGTGCTGATTTAGCAACTGGAACCTATGTAGTGAAATTGTTCGCTGGAGCACAGCAAGCAACTACGAAGTTCGTGAAGATGTAAATAATCTTAACAGAAATAGTAACCCCGAAGTTCAATTGAGCTTCGGGGTTTTTCTTTGCCGATATCTCAGGTGATTAGAACGTTAATCCGCGTAGAAATTCTAAATTTGTAACAAACATTAAAATCATGAGCACGTACGATATTACAATTATTGGATCAGGACCCGGAGGATATGTAGCAGCCATTCGCTGTGCGCAATTAGGGATGAAAACAGCCATAATCGAAAAATACGACACTTTGGGTGGGACGTGCTTGAATGTAGGGTGCATTCCATCGAAGGCATTATTGGACTCTTCGGAGCACTTTCACAATGCAACGCATAACTTCGAAGAGCACGGAATTGACGTGAAAGATGTCAAGGCAAATCTCGAACAAATGATTAAGCGTAAGAACGACGTTGTTTCACAAACATGTAACGGTGTAAAGTTCTTAATGGATAAAAACAACATTGATGTTCATTACGGACTTGGATCGTTCGTAGACAAAAACACAGTGAAGGTGACAGACAAAGACGGAAAGGAAACAACACTTTCTACGAAGAATGTCATCATTGCAACAGGTTCAAAACCGAACTATTTCCCAGGAATGGAGCCTGACAAGAAACGCATCATTACATCAACAGAGGCACTTAATATGACCGAAATCCCCAAAAAGCTTCTTGTTATTGGAGGAGGTGTAATTGGTTTGGAACTTGGATCAGTATACAGTCGTTTAGGAACTCAAGTTGAGGTGGTTGAATTTGCGAAGAAGATCATCCCAACAATGGACGGAACAATGTCGAAGGAATTGACGCGTGTCCTCAAAAAAGAAGGTTTCAAGTTTCACCTTGAGCACCGCGTTCAAAATGTAGAAAATACTGGAGATGGTGTTTCACTTACTGCTTTGAACAAGAAAGGCGAAGAAGTAACAATGGAAGCCGACTACTGTTTAGTTGCTGTAGGTCGTAAACCTTACACAGAAGGTCTTGGACTTGAAAACGCAGGATTGAAAGTAAATGATCGTGGGCAAATTGATGTGAACGATCACCTTCAAACGAGCGTATCAAACATTTACGCCATTGGTGACGTGATTAAAGGTGCCATGCTTGCACATAAAGCGGAAGAAGAAGGAGTGTTCGTTGCTGAGTTATTGGCAGGACAAAAACCACACATTAACTATAACTTGATTCCAGGTGTTGTGTACACATGGCCAGAGGTTGCGGCTGTTGGAAAAACAGAAGAAGAACTGAAGGAAGCAGGAGTTGACGTGAAAATCGGATCTTTCCCTATCAAAGCATTGGGTCGTGCGCGTGCCAGTATGGATACGCAAGGAGTTGTAAAAATTATCGCTGATGCCAATACGGATGAAGTACTCGGTGTTCACATGGTTGCTCCGAGAGCAGCAGATTTGATCATGGAAGCGGTAACAGCAATGGAGTATAGAGCTTCAGCTGAGGATATGGCGAGAATTTGCCACCCACACCCGACTTATTCGGAAGCGGTAAAAGAAGCAGCACTCGGTGCTACGGAAGATCGCGCATTGCACATATAGCAAATTTCAAAACAATAAAAAGAATGGGAAGCTACTGATGTGCTTCCCATTTTTATTACTGCTTTATTACCTTCTCAAGGTGAACTCCTTCATCTGATTTGACACGCACGAAATACGTTCCATTCTCGTACTGGCTCATATCGATTACAAGCGCATTTCTTACATCTTCTTCCCTCAAAAGGACATTTCCCTTCACATCGATTAAATCAATGCTTACATCGTTCTCATAACCGTTTAGTTTAACGACAACTTCTTCCGATGTAGGATTTGGAAATAGTTTTATCATCACTCGCTCCTTCTCTTGAATACCAGAGACATCTCTAAACACTCTCGTTACACGAACGTCATCCACAAAATAATAGGCACCATATGTTCCAGGCGAGAAAGATGCAGAAGGATTACTTGTCGTTACTGTTGAAGCATCGTCACTAAAGTTTCCAATTGTGAGGTATTCGTAGGCATCCGAAACAGTTATAGTATCAAAAACACGAACCCAACCTTGAGTATCCCCTACTGTGTTCGCTTCAGCAAATTGCGGAACGACGTTCATTACATTGTCACCTCCAGTAGAAGGCGCAGAAACAGAAAGATTAAATACAAGATTATTCGAGGCAAACTCCGTTGAATCCGCTAGTGACACGTAATACTCTACCAGATATTCACCATTTGGAACCAATGGACTCATCAATTGCACTTGTAGGTATTCACGTTGATTGAGTCCATCGATCGTGTAGGTAAAAAAGCCTGCCATTGTAGAACCAGATCGAGGTAACTGCGACCCTTTTAATCCAATTGGACCTGAATACGAGCTATTTGGTTGAAAATTGAAGCAAGATGATTCTATATCCGTAAAATACACATCTGGAGACCCTCCTGAGGGAGAATACCAATCCGTAAGCGCCATCGCTAAGCTTCCTGAAGTGGCAATTCCGCAAAAATCCGAATCGCGCGTCTCAAAGTCAGGGTTAGGAACTAAATTTTGTGCCATTAGCACACCTGATGCAGACGTACACACCAGTAATAAAGTGATCAATTTCATGTAAATGAGGTTAAAATTCACCTGTACAACGTGATCGGTATCAAAAAATTATTCTTGGTAGTATTCGTTCGTAGAATACCCATAAAAAAAGGGATGAACATCGTCCATCCCTTCTCTTCGTTTTATCGAATTATTTCTTTTTGCTTTTGCGGCGTTTACACCAGCCTTTTTTGTCTTTCACTAGTGTCATTTCATCCACCAAATGATCTGCTCCTGCATATTTATCCATGATCCAAAGTACGTAGCGAATATCTACAGTAATATTTCTACATCTATCCGCATCAAACATGAAGTCACTCATCGTACTTTCCCAAGAACGGTCAAAGTTCAACCCCATGAGGTTTCCTTCCGCGTCAATTACTGGAGATCCAGAATTCCCACCTGTTGTATGATTCGATCCTGTGAAACATACCCAAAGTTCTCCATCTTGGTCGTATCCACCGTAATCTTTGGACTCAGCCAACTCTCTAAAATCTGGCAATAGTTCAAAATCCGCTTCTCCTGTATTGTTCTTATCCAGAATTCCTTTCACGGTTGTGTGCTCCGTGTACATCATTCCGTCGTGTGGTGCTGATCCTTCCAACTTACCGTAGGTAATTCTCATTGTTGAATTGGCATCTGCCCAATGCTTATCGTTCGGGAACATTTCCAATTTTCCTTCCACGTATACCTGTAATAGTTGATCCATTTTTCCATTGAATGCGCGCACTTGCGGAATCACTTGTTGGAAAAACTCTGTGCTCAAACCTTTCCACAACTTGTAAGCTGGATCATTCTTTTCGAAATCAGCTACCGTAGAATCCGATAAATTATTAAGGAAAGCATCAAAACGCGCTTCATTCACCAACACTGATTTTGAATAGATCTCATCTGCCAACTGCTCAATCGTCATGTCATCCTTCAACAATGCGCTAAAGGCATCTCCTTGCATGAGGTTCAAGTATTCTTCTGTTGTTGCTAGAAAGATCATTCGGTCAACTTGTTCATCGTAATCTTTAAAGAATCTCTTCGCACTACTACGCAGCTTCTCTACTTCGAGGTCCAATTCTCCCAACTTCACAATTGCATCGTACTCCAAAATGAACTTTTCAATGTCGCGCGATCTTTTGAACGACTCAGCTCCAACATACATGTATTCTATTGCCATTCCGTAGGCAAAATCATATTGTTTGTACTCCTCTACCAATTTATTCATATCAGCAACAACAGTACTATACTTCATTTCCCATGTTGGATTTGTCGCTGCACGGTCATTGTAGCGTTTTTCACGATCCAATTTAATCTGAATTGCATTTACGGTTTGAAGTCCTCCGATTTGACCAATCCACTTTTTCCAACCATTGGCAATTCGCGCTTGCTTCGATGCATACTTGATCCGCAACAAATCAGATGCTCCCATCGCTGCGTCAATTACACCCAAAGACTGCTCACGCATTGCAATTCGCGCTGGACGCTCCATATCCATAATGTAACGTAGGTGATCAGAAGATAAATGTTGTTGTGTTGTTCCAGGGAAACCATATACCATTGTAAACTCGCCCGGAACACGATCTTTCATGGATACAGGAAAGTAGTGAAGTGGCTTGTATGGTTTGTTATTTATATTGAACTCTGCTGGTTTGTTATCGGCGCCGGCATAAACGCGAAATACCGAAAAATCTCCCGTATGACGTGGCCAAACCCAGTTATCAGTGTCGCCTCCGAATTTTCCGATACTGCTTGGAGGAGCTCCTACCAAACGAACATCCTTGAAAACCTCCTGAACGATCATGTAATACTCATTTCCGTAATTGAACGGTTTGATATCCGCGATGTAATGTGTTCCTTCAGTAGCACGTGCGATGAGTTCTTCCATATTGGATTTCACCATTTTCGCGAAGTCTTCTCCAGACAAACCATCTGTTCCTGCAAATACCGCTTCGGTCATGTCTTCAATACGCACAATACGCGAAGCCGTCAACCCAGGGTTTGCCAACTCCTCGCCGAACGTTTTTGCCCAAAACCCATACTTGATGTAGTCATTATCGAGTGAAGAATGCGATTGTACTTGCGAATATCCACAATGGTGATTGGTCAATAACAACCCCTGATCCGAAACGAGTTCTGCTGTACATCCACCACCAAAGTGCATGATGGCATCTTTCATACTTGACTGGTTCACACTGTAGATATCTTCTGCCGACAATTTCATTCCCATTGCCTTCATGTCATCCTCAAACGCTGCAATCAACGAAGGAATCAACATTCCCTCTTCCGCTGATACCCGGAAGAGTGCAAACACCACAAATACTAACGCTACACTAATTTTTTTCATACCTGTTTTTTGATTGAGCCTAAAGATAGGAATTCGAATGGAGTTGAAGAATATGATGGCAGATGAATCCCCTGTAAACATCAATTTCTGTATTTTTGCAGTGTGGACACGCTTAATTTCATATTTCGACTCGGTGTAGTTTTTGCCATTTTCGGCTTCCTGTGGGGAATGATCGATATTGGGCTACGCTTACTTACTTCTGGACGACAACGTACACTTACGGAGACATACATCCTCAAAGCGGTGAAATACCTGCTACTTGTTGATGTTACTTTCCTCTTCTGTTTGGGCGATTTGAATTCGCACCTCATCGTGTTAAATCAGGTGGTTATGGCTGGTTTGGTCTTGCTCATGTATTTTGTTGGAAAACTCCAGAACTCACAGAACAGAGTTGCGATTTTCAAAATGATGGGTCGCGGTATTCCACAAGTTCCTCGCCCACAATTCAATCGAAAAGCAGAAGTTGGAGTGATTGTTGGAGCCATTGCGGTATTTGTCCTTTTTTGGTTCTATCCATGGTTGGCAACGAATGGAGCTTCTCGATGGTTTCGCGAAAGTATCTTAAGTATTGAGAAAGCCTTCTTTTTCGGATTCATCTTCAAGGTAATCGGTTTTTTCTTCATTCTGAGCATGCTCTTAAAAGTGATCAGCGGATTCACCTTTCTTCTAAGTGGAGGTAAGCCTCAAGGTCCAGATAACGGAATTGAGGACAACTTCAATGAAGATGATTTTGACGACTACGAAGAAGTTGAATAATTCAGCATCGATTCGACCACTGATTCGATTTGCGTCAACACTTTGTCCGTATCTCCATTTTGGATCACCCAATTAGCCAATGCTATTTTGCGATCATCCTTCCATTGGTTTTTCATTCGGTTGATGACATCTTCTCGAGAACACTGATCGCGTTTCATCACTCTTTCGATACGTGTTTCCTCTGGAGCCGTTACAAGTAAGATTCCATCAAAAGCCTTATACGCTTCCGTTTCGAAGAGTATTGCCGCTTCATTGAACACCAACTTGGAGGTAGATGCATTGGCAAATTCCGTAAACTTTGCTCGTACGCGGGGATGAATTAATTGGTTCAGATGTTCTTTATCCTTTGGATTCGTAAAGATTTTTCCAGCTAGATACGCACGATTGAGTACACCTTTATCGAAGGCCTGCTCACCAAAATGAGCTACGATATCAGCCTGCAGCTGCCTATCATTCGCCATTAGCTCTTTCCCGACTTTATCAGAATAGAAAACGGGGTACCCCATTGACTCAAGTACTTTGGCGACGGTACTCTTTCCTGAGCCAATACCACCCGTTAAGCCAATTGTCATTTCTTAAATTTCGTCGATTTCTACGATATTGAAGTCAAGTCCAACGATAGCTGCGTAATCCTCACCTGCTTCTTCCATGTCTTCATCATCCGTTTCGAAATACCAGTTGATTTTGACTTGCACACCATTATCATTGATTTTCTCAAGACGCTTGAAAAGGTCGAGAATACATTTAGAAGAAGATGTGTTAAAGTACTCCAGCTTCATATCAACTTGCGTAGCAGCTTTCGGAGACACTCCGTACTCATCCACCCAATCAATTAGTGGTTGAAAAAACTCTATCGAATTCTCTGGAATAGATCTTCCACGCAATTCTAAAATCCCTGAACCGCTGTCGAAGCTTACAAATGGAGTTTTGGCTGACCCTTCAATGTGCAATTTTTCCATAATTCAATTTATTATTCAATAACAATACTTAAACAGAAAAACGAATACTTATCGTCGACTTCGATAAACTCGTATCCTAATTCATTTTTTGATTTTCTAGCGATATCAATAATTCCTAATCCAGCTGTTCCTTTCTTTGAAACGCTATTATGGAGCAGTCGCTGTTGATAAAGCTCTTTCAATTCTTTTTGATCAAGCTCGTTCACTAGAACTAGTTTTTTCTTAAGCTCATCAGTGCTTGATCTCGGAATATAATTTCCCGTAAGCACCAAAATTTTCTCATCCACATACTTGACCATAACAATGGCCGCATTCTTCGCTTCAACCATTGGAATTTCTGCTGCAGAAATATCGATATGATGGTACAAGTTTTGAAAGCATTCGACAAGCACGTTAAAAACGCGCTTTTTCATTTGCATGGGGATCGAGAGCTCGATCATTTTCGACTCCATGATGTGCAAAATAGATGTTAAGAGCTCGGCTGAGAACTCTCCTTTGAATGAGAGGATAACTTTTTCATCCTCCATTCTTTGATAAAAATCATAAACATCTTTTAATGCCATATCGTCAAGAGCCAAATATACAGATTCCTATTTACAAAACCCCGTGTTCGATTCGTAAAATATATTATCTTCTATAAACGTGACTGTCTGATCGTTAAATACTATTAAATCATCGATTAATTCACGCTATTTCGACCGAAAAAACACGATTTAAATAGGGGAGTGATTTCTCCTTCTCCAGACCCACACAACTTCCTCAAAAGTTGTCTATCTTTGCATTTATGAATACGCAAAGCAAAGAATGGTTTGTTGATTGGTTTGATACACCTTATTATCACACGCTTTACAAGAATCGGGACCTTTCGGAGGCAAAGCAGTTTATTCAAGAACTCACGAAGCGACTTCCTCTCGAAAAAGGTGCACGTGTACTAGATTTGGCTTGCGGTAAGGGAAGACACGCAGTTACCCTTTCTGAATGTGGATTTGATGTACTCGGTGTAGACTTATCTGAGAACAGCATTCGCGAAGCCAAAAAATGGGAAAACCAAAACTTGGAATTTGCCGTTCACGACATGCGTGAGGTAATAGAAGGCGATCAGTTTGACGGCATTTTTAATCTCTTTACTAGTTTCGGTTATTTCGATCGTATTGAGGACAACCAGCAGGTGATTCGATCCATTTCGCACATGCTTGTAAAAAATGGTTTGCTCATTCTTGACTTTATGAATGTTCACAAAGTGCTTGCGAACCTGATTGCATCTGAAACGAAAACAGTTGATGGTATTACGTTCCATATCCAACGTCGATTTGATGGGAAACACATTTTCAAGGATATTCAATTCGAAGCGGATGGCAAAAAACACGCCTATACTGAACGAGTGCAAGCCTTGGAATTGAGTGCCTTCACTTCGCTTTTAACATCCGCCAATTTTCAGATTCTAAACACCTACGGAAGTATTGAATTTGAAGATTTCGATGAGATGAACTCAGACCGCTTACTAATTATTGCTCAATTGAATTAATGGAATTGATCATCACCATTTCTGCCCTGATTTTGTCCGTCCCTGTCGGAGGGCTTCTTGTTGCAGTATTAGATAAGAAGAATAACGATCATATCATCAAGCTAATGCTCGCTTTTAGTGGTGGTTTTTTGCTGTCGTTAGCCTTCATCCACTTTATTCCTGAGCTGTATGAGCATAGCTCTGTGAAGATTGGTATTTTCATACTTGTTGGATTCTTGGTTCAGCTTATACTTGAGTTCTTCTCAGGAGGTATTGAACATGGACACGTGCATTCAGTTCATGGCAAAGCGATTCCGATTACCTTAGTTGTTGCATTGAGCGTGCATGCCTTTTTGGAGGGAATTCCGCTTGGAACGCAATTAGCCGGAGCAGAAATTGCTACAACTCATCATCATGGCTCAGAAAGTGGACTTCTAATGGGGATTTTATTGCATCGAATTCCAGTAGCTATCGCACTTTCTTCCGTGTTATTTGCTTCTACTATTTCTCGAGTTAAGGTATGGTTGATCCTCGGATCTTTTGCCTTAGTCACCCCGATCGGCTTACTATTGGGTTGGAGTTCAGTTGGCGAATTGGAATTCAACTTCGACATCATCCTTGCAATTGTAGTCGGAATGTTCTTGCATATATCGACCACGATTATTTTTGAAACCAGCGAGAATCACAAATTCAATTTCATTAAATTACTCACCATTTTAGGAGGTACTGCTCTCGCTTTTCTCATTCATTGATTCATTTTTTGTGAAAATAATTCATCCACATGTACGATTTTACTTGCTTACGGCAGCCGTATCGTTAATGGTGGGATGTATTCTGTTAATGCTTTCGGGGAAAGTTGAAGGACATTTGTTTGTCAACTCGATGCACACTCCGTTCTTGGATTTTTTCTTTACGTATTTCACACATGTAGGCGGAGGTACGTTCGTGGTTGTTGGCTCAATCGCATTATCTATTCTTTCGTGGAAACGTTTCGGACCTTCCGTTCTCGCTTTAGGACTTTTCAACCTGATCTTAGTAGCTGGTATTACGCAATCGTTGAAGCACCTTGTTTTTTCTGATGCATTACGACCTGTTGGTTTTATCGGAAGAAAATTTCTACATACCGTTCCTGGCGTTGAATTGCACACAAGCAACTCCTTTCCATCTGGACATACGGCAGCAGGTTTTGCCTTCTTCGCTTTTGTCGCTTTCTTGTACGGTAAACGATGGTGGGCGCAGGTAGTATTTGCGCTAGCGGCTATCCTTGTTGGGTACTCTCGAATCTATCTTTCTCAACATTTTCTGGAAGATGCCGTTTTCGGCGGAACGATTGGACTCGTTTGTTTTGTGTTGAGTTATGTTTCGATCAGCAACCTAAAATTTGGCAAGGCATTGAAGCAAATCAACTTACGATCTTCAGAAACGTCTTCCACATGATTTGTAAGTCGTGACCAACGGTTGGGCGTTTCAAATACTTCTTATTCAATTCAATTTTCGCTGGCATGATTTCCTCAATGTAGGTTTTTTGAGGATTGTCGGACTTCCCAAGCAATTCATTTTCCCGAAAGTACTCAAGGGAGGCGTAATCGGTAATTCCAGGTCGAACATTGAGGATTTCCATTTGCTCTTTGTCGTAGTAATCAACATACTCCTGAACTTCGGGACGCGGCCCAACAACACTCATTTGTCCTATCAATACATTTACAAATTGAGGAAATTCATCGAGTTTGCTCTTGCGTAAAAAGTACCCAACCCGCGTAATTCTGCTATCACGCATCCCGACGGTTAGCTTCCCTGCTTTGTCTGCATTTTTGCGCATGGTTCGGAATTTCAACAATCCGAATGGCTTTCCATAACGTCCTACTCGCTCTTGGATGTAAAACACCCCTCCTCGACTTTCTACTAGAATTAAAATCGAAATGATTATTCCGAAAGGGAAAAATATGAGGAGTGCAATGATGGAGATGAATATATCGAAGAGACGTTTCATTGAGGCAAAGTTAGTTTAAAATTCTTTCGAATTGAGTTGCTGTTTCGATAATCTATTTCGCAATATTGCGAAATTGCAATATGCCCACATTGCCATTTTGCCATTTTGCCATTTTGCCATTTTGCCATTTTGCTTGCAAAAAAAATTAAAAGTCCCTAACTTCAAGTAAAACCTAACTTTTATCAACTATGGGAAGTACAAAGAAATATTTCTACACTCAAAAGCAACTTGAACTATCGGACATGTGCAAAGCACTTGGTCATCCTGCTCGAATTTCTATCGTTAAGATTTTGTCTGAGAATCGACAACTCAACTGTGATGGCATTTACAGTCAACTGAAGTTGTCCAAATCAACCATTTCACGACATTGCAAAGTTCTTCATGAAACTGGAATTATCGGTTACGAAGTAATCGGGAACAATTGCATTTATCACCTCAACAATAATGTACTGGATAGAATCAACGAATTCATTGACAACATCAACATTTGTCCAATGCCCATAACCAATCAAGTGTATTATCCAGCGAGTCCTTCGTAAAGACGCAGGATACATGGAACTAACCCATTACCTTTTTCACCGATTTACGCACGGCATCAATCACTGTATCCACCTGTTCATCAGTTAAATCAAAATAAACAGGAAGACTGATTTCATTCGCGTATTTCGCATAGGCTTCGGGATAATCCTCCATCTTATATCCACGCTTCTTGTATGCTGTAAGCAAGGGCAAAGGTTGGAAGTGTACATTTACGGATACATCGTACTCAAAAATCTCTTGAATAATCGCATCACGTTGTTCTTCCGTGACATCTTTAATTCTCAATAAATAAAGGTGATAACTCGACGTTTTTGATTCCGATTCAAAAGCAGGCTCAATGGCCCAAGAATCCGATTTAAATGCATTTGCGTAGCGATGAAAAATTTCCTTTCGTCGAGCAAGATTTTCCCCATATCGTTCCAACTCTACCAAACCGATAGCCGCTTGAAGATCCGTCATGTTGCACTTAAACCCAGGCTCTTCAACATCGTACTTCCAATTACCCTTTTGCGTTTTTGCCAGTGCGTCCTTGCTCTGACCGTGAAGAATTTTGATGCACATATTGCGGTAGATCGCCTCATGATCAAAGTCTTCTGGAAGTTGAAAACAAAGGGCTCCACCTTCTGCAGTGGTTAAGTTTTTTACAGCATGAAATGAAAAAGAAGAAATATCAGCGAGTGATCCAGATCGTTTTCCATTCATCAATGCGCCGAAGCTATGTGCCGAATCACTCAAAAGTAAAATGCGCCCCAATTGATTCTGAAGATCATTACTTCCCTGAAACTGGCTTTTGATTTCGGGTTCATTGATCAATTTCATCAACAAATCATAATCGGCTGGAAATCCCGAAATGTCCACCGCCATGATTGCTTTTGTACGAGGCGTAATCGCTTCCCGAACCTTTTCTACATTCAAATTGAAATCCTCCGAATTCAAATCCACCATAACAGGTTTAGCACCTGAGTGAACAATCACATTTGCACTCGCGCAGTAGGTATAAGCGGGAATAATCACTTCATCTCCTTCACCAATCCCCCACCAATCGAGAATTACCTGCATTCCCATTGTCCAGGAATTTACTGCAACCGTTGTTTTGCAGCCGCAATATTCAGTAATTTTTTTCTCAAATAATTTGGTTCGAGGTCCAGTTGTAATCCATCCCGACTGCAATGCAGCGGTTACTTCAGCGATTACTTTATCATCTATTCTTGGTGGTGAAAACGGGATCATATCGATGCAGTTCAATGTTGCAGCGAAGGTAGTGATTTAGTTTGAGCGAAGGACATCCTGAAAGTTCTTCGCGATGTTATCTCGATTAAAATGTTCAGAAACATAACTTCGAGCATTTTCTCCCATTTCAATCAAACCTTCGGGATTATCAGCCATTTCTACTAATTTATTTGCCAAATCTTCAATGTTTTCGGGCTCGAAAAATGCTCCAGCCTTTGCACTGTCAATAAAATGTCTGCGTGCCTCACCGTCTACACCCAACAACAACGGTTTCTTCATTGCCAAGGCTTCAAAAATCTTAGAAGGAATCGCTCCTTGGAAAAGGTCTAATTTTCGCAATGGAACAAGCGCCACATTGACCGATTTCAAAATTGCAGGCATTTCCGATTTCGCTACAGGTGGCATAAACACAACGTTCGTCAACTGCAAATCCTCTTTCAGCTTTAACAGTTCTTCTTTTTCCGGTCCAGCTCCTTGTAAGACAATCTTGATTTTCTCATTTTTCTCAACCAACTTAGCCGCCTCCAGCACCACATTCAATCCTTGCGCATGCCCTAAAATTCCACCATAGAAGAAAACAATATCTGACGGATTCAGTCCTGCACGCTTTCTGAAATCACCTTCGTCAATTTTGTCGGGCTGATAGAAATTGACATCTACTCCATTCGGTAACCAAAATGTCTTGACGGAAGGGAAACGAGCATTGATATTATCAACGATTCCTTGCGTTTGACCTGTTACGATTGTTGCTCGATGGTAACATTTTTTCTCCAATCGATAGGCAAGATTGAGTAACTGCTTATTATTCACCACGCCCATTTTTTCAGCACTTTCTGGCCATAAATCGGATACATTGAAAATAAGCTTTGCCTTCAATTTTTTCGATAAACGCATTGCAGAATATCCCAAAAACAGTGGCGGTGATTCGACCATCAAAAAATCGTACTTAGGCAGTTTTCGACCACGCCAGTAAGACGTCCAAACAAAACTGAAATAATTGAGCAATCGCGGGATGATACTCTTCGATTTCGATACGTATATTTTCGAGCGATACACTTTGATCCCCTCAATTTCCTCTTCTCGAATTGAGCCATCCTTGTACTTTTCAAAAACCTCCATCTTCGGATAGTTCGGCATTGCCGTGAGTACTTCAACATCTATCCCCTCTTTTTTCAAACGAACGGCTAGCTCGTGCAAACGGTTTTGCGGAGCTCCAATTTCTGGTGGATAATACTGAGTAAGAATCAATAGTTTCATTCGACCGATTTCGATTTTTGTTGTTGAAAACGTACCATAGCGATGTAAAAAAGCAAAATACTGAGGAATATGACCCCGACTTGTCTTTCTAGCATAGATTCAAAAAGACAGGAAACGGAAATACAAATTGCGCCAATGTACAAAGCAAGATCATTGGTTCGATACGATGCGATGATCAGTGAGACGAACAAAATGAGCAATACAGCAAGCCCCAACCAACCGATTGAGATTCCTGTTTGTAAGAATTGTTGGTGCGGATTTAACCTTCGCTCGGCATACCCTGAATATCCATGACTATAATATTCGCGCATCAATAGATCGTTCTCATCTCCCAACCCTACGCCAAATGGATTCTCATAAATCATATTGGCAGAAATCGTCCAAACGACCAAGCGAACTGTATTTGATTCAATATTGTTAACGTTGTTTTCGATGAATTTAGAGGGAGATTCTGCCCAAACACCTACACTTTTCAAACTGGCTGCTACATCGTTGGAAATACGATCCGATGATTTCAGTCCAATAAAGAAAATCAAGCCGTAGACAGGAAGCGTTAATAACCACTTCCAATTTTTCGTTTTGAGTGTTTTCCATATTGGAACCGCCGTGAAAATTGCTGCTACACAGACAAATGCTCCCAGCGACCGAAGGTAAAACAGTGAAATCACAGTTAAGCCCAAAAATGCCCATTTCCCCATCTTGATCACTTTGGATTTCGAAGGATCGAGAAATAACAGTGCAGATGCAAACAAGAAAATTAACGCTAAATACGATGGATGCATGTTCAAACCATACACATTCGACTGGAATGCCGCTCCCGAAAAACCGCCTTCAGTGATGATTGCTCGAATGAGCGAAAACAACATGGAAATACCACTTCCTAAAATGAATCCCCATTTGAGTCCGAAACGGGCATGTTTCCCTCCATTTGTCATCAGCAAAGCAAGAAGAGGAAAAATGAGAAAAGATAAGCGCGTAGTGAGCTGCAAAATACCCGATGCTTTGTTGGCCACGAATAAAAACGAAACGGCGTAAAGCAGAAATAGAACGATCATAGGGAAAACAACTTTTTTCTTTGAAAATTGTTTTTCTCCTTTCCAGAATGGGATTGTTGACAACGCAAACAGTAAAATAAACGGTGGAATCAATTGATCCTTGATAATCAACACCATCACCATCAATGCGCTCGATAGTGTTACTAATTTTTCTTGCCAGCTCAGGTCTTTAAACATTCTCGTACACTTGAATTAGTTTATCTACGCAAACCTGTTCGGAAAAATTTGATTTCACAAAATCACGTGCTCTTTTCTTGATTTCTATATCGCCCGACATCTCCACTAACTCTAGAAGAGCTTCCGACCAATTTTCTTCATCGTCTTCATTAACAATTCGTCCTGTTTTCGAACATGTTACCTCGGGCAAACCACCAACATTGGTTACCATCGCTAAGGCTCCACATGCTTGTGCCTCGAGTGTTGAAACACCAAAACTTTCACGGCGCGACAATGAAACAAACACATCAAACGATTGATATGCTCGAACCAAATCTTCACCAGAAACAAATCCTTCGAATGAAACAAAATCCGCAACGTTCAACTCTTCAGACAGTTTTTCAAGCGCTTCTTTCTGGCTACCTCTACCATAAATCAATAGCTTAGAAGGCCTGTCCGTTTGCTCCCGAAAACGACTATATAAACGAATCAATCGATCAATTCCATAGACCTCTTCGAGCATTTTCGCAGTACCAATAATAAGCGGTTCTGCTTGTTCATTTCCACTCTTCTCTGCAATATGAAAACGGTCTGTATCCACTCCAAACGGAGTCACGATGTAATCGCGCTTGACATATTTGCTTGCCTCTCGCACCATGTCTTCAGAGGTGGAGCACACAATTTTCGCAAATTTCACTGCCTTTTTAAACAAGTATTTATGAATAAAGCTTCGCTGAGGAAAAACGTAAACATCCGATCCCCAGAGAGACAAAATTGTTTTCTCAAATCCAACAGATCTTGCTAAGGTTCCGTAGGAAGAAGCGTAATGCGCATGAACGATATCAGGCTGAAAGGACTCAAAATATCCTTTCACCTCCGTTTTAGCATTGAAGTATTTCAATTTACCAAATCGACTATTCGACTTTGTTTCATTCTCACTAATTCCAAAGCACTTGAAATCAAAATTAGATAAACCGGAAGTCCATGTTTTTTGTTTCTCGCTTAGCGAAAATAGCGCAATAGTGTATCCCATACCCAACAAGCTAAGCACCCACCGTTCGGTGTGCGTTGAATTAATGTCTGCCAAAAACAAAATGCGTTTAGGATCGCTCATTGGTACAAAAATACAGAAAACTCAATTCAGCTATTATCTGGCGTAAACCAAGCGATTGACTTTTCATTTGATAAGGTAACCAATTTTTGAAATTCTTGCCGAACAAAGCTATCCGCAATGAAATTTGATGGATGTATGATCACTGGAACATCGAGACTTTCTGCTGCATCTAGTGCATTTTCAACAGTAGGAAAATCCTGGTGCCTGTAGTCCTTATGCACCCAAAACATTTTGGGGTAAAATTTGTCGTTAATTTGAAAATCTTCAAGTGACGAACAGATGGCATTTCCAAAAGGGAAATTGATGTTTGCGCTTGTCGCCCATTCTCTGTATTTATCTTCCTCGTATGGGGCGTAATGATGCTTTCCTAGTTTTTCTTGACCCGATCCGTGCTTTGTGAAACTGGTAATGGATAGTCCTTGCGTTTCTTTCTTGAATACATCAAGCTCTTCACTAAACGATTCCAATGTACGCGTATTTTCAGCGTGAAAACCGACTTTATGACCGCCTTTTTTGAGAAGATCTGTGATTCTTTTATTTGGCGTTGTACAATTTCTGAAATAAAAACACCCTTGAACGCCATTTTCATTACAATATGAAATAAACTCTTCAGTTGCTTTTAGGTATCCAAGAGCATTCACCTGAGGGAACCAGAAATCCTCTCGAGCCTTGCTCATTATTTTTTGCGGAAATGATTTTCTTCCATACGGTTTATCTACATCTACTCGCAGTATTAATGCCATTTCACTTATTTTTAATCAAAATACAACCTCACACCAAACCTTCTCAAAAATGAAACGAACACGGAAATTTCTTTGTTCTTATTGCCATTCTTGTAGATGGTTAATGTATCGTAATCCAATATTGAAATTCCCTTTTCAATTTGACTACTCACTTTCGGGTAATCTGTATTTAGCGCAATGAATAAATCTCCTGAAGACAGTTCGGTGAGATCATCAATTACAATTTTGTAATTCTCAAGAATCAAACGATTCGATTCGACTTTTGATGTGCTGTTCTTCTTGAAATCGATGTAATCGGAGAAACTCTCGAGCACTTCAAGCAATCGCTCTTGTTTTTTGCTCGAATCAAACTCCATTTCTTTTATCGACTTCGCTGGACTTCCTGCTGCCAGCGTTCTTGCCGGAATATCTTTGTTGATTAACGAGTTTCCACCAATGATCGCATTTTCGCCTATGGTGACGTTGGGAAGAATAAAAACACGCCATGGCAACCAAACGTTGTCTTCGATCACAATTGGACCGAAACTTATTGGTCCCCCGTCGACGTAGTTTGGCCAAACTCCGTGCGTAAACATAAGCGTATGTCCACCTACTCCAACATTTTGCCCGATGGTGATTCCCTCGCCTGTATCCAACCAGCAAAATGGAAAAATTCTACTATGATTTCCGATTGATAATGTAGAGTTCCGAGTAAATTCTGAGGTAATAATACATGTTGGAGCAATATGCACGTAATCAGCGATGGCAATTTTCCGTGTTTTTAAAATCACCAACGGTTTAACCATCGAGTAGTTACCAATCTTTAGATCATCCGATTTTACATATGAAAATGGTCCAATCTTCGATCTCTGACCAATTTCGACCTTACTCGAGAGCATCAACGTACCGAATTTCAGTTTCGTTTTACGCCCAATCTTTTGTCCCATCAACCTTCTCATTGCAACATGCAAGAAGGAAGGACAGAAAGCAAGGAGTATGTAAATTACTTTTTTCATTCATTACTCTTTTTTGGATCTGTATAACGAGGCCTGTATCAACATGACCCTCACGCATTCACCCAAAAACGTGCGCCAAATATACGCAATCAAAATATGAGTTGAATCTATATCTTCAGATAATGACTACCCTCGGTATAATCGGCACTAGTTTGAATTCTCTTGAGAAAGCAGTATTCTTGCGTATGATTTCGATGTTGAAGAGACATAAATACTCCGTTACGCTACTCCTTGTTTCGTTTGTAATAGGACTGACCGTTTTTTTTGCTGGAACAAACCTTGAAATCTGGCGCATTGAATACGAATACAAAGCTGAGGATTTTGATGAACTGGCCGATTTCCAACAGGTGGATACCGTGTTTCGATCTAAGAATATCTTCTGTAGAAACTTCACGTCTTCGCGGTCGGACACCCTTATTAATCAAGGCATTCGTAGGCATGAATTGAAAGTCTATCTCCCACAACCCTCAAAACCGAAAGCTGAAAAATTAAGTACTGATTTAATTGAATCAGACGTCGTGAATACTGTTAACATCCGCTATCAGGAAACGCAGCGTGATAAACGCATGATACTGTATTGGACCCTATTTGGTTTCTTCTTGGGGATGATTGTTGAGTTTATCGTAGCGCTCACCAAAAAGCCAAGCTCCAACAATAATCATCATTAGTGTGGCGCTTTCTGTATTGAGAAAGGTAAAATTCGTTGCGGCCACTCCAAAAATAAAAACTAGCAATGACCATGAGTAGGTAGATTTTCGATTTGTTTTGAAGATCATGAAAAAGACACTCCCAATGGCGAGTAGCCAAATCAACAATCCTACACCCCCATACTGATACGCGACGCTGAGGTATTCCGAATCGAAATAAAAACCGACCGTTTCGATGGGGTTCAGTACGATACCGTGTCCAAAGAGTAATTCACTCATCTCACTCCGAAAAAGCACGTTGTAGTGTTCCATGCGAAGTGTAAACGAATTCGACTGAAATGCTGTCCCGTTGAAAATCGACATTAAATTGGTGGATCGTACTAAAAACAAGCCAACAGTAAGTGATATCGCCGCAGTTGGAATCAGGATTAAATTGGTTCTTCGTGAGCTATTTCTCACCACGTAAAACGCGAAGATTAGCAAGACGAGTAGTAAAACCGTTCGCGACTGCGTCAAAAAGATGATCACGAATGCGAGCAAAATATACTTCCAGTATTTTCGTGCATTGACGTGTAGAAAATACAGAAAAAAGAATCCAAACAGTATGGCGTTGTTGTTCGGGTTGAGCATTGTTCCCGACAAACGAAAAGCGCCAAACTCATGGTAGTTAGACAGCATCACTTCGGTTTTAGGAGAATACAACTCGCTGATTGCTTGTCCCCAATCGTATGGATCGAGAATCATAAAGATGTTCAATCCTGCAAGTACCAAAAAGATGAAACGCATGGTGTTTTCGAGCTGGTCTTTCCGCAGGCGCATTCCGCCCATTTCGGCTACTGCAATGAGTATGATCGGCCATTTAAGCCAACGTAATAACATTCCCACCGGTGCGATTCGGAAACCTCCGTTTGCTAACAGATCACTGATTCCTCCCCAAACTGCCATTGCACCAAATGCAAGAATAATCCATCGCCACTCTGGTTGTTTGAAAAACACCATCGCGAGGTAAATTACTCCTAAGGGAAACAGTAAATCATCAAAAATGAACCGGACATTTGCTGGAAAAAACAATTCTCCCATTAATCCGAAAACGGCGAAGAGCAAAGCCGAAAAACATACGATGCGCTCCAGTAATTTCATTTCAGTAATTTTTCGATAAGTTCTACAACTCCTGTTAATTGGTAGTGGCGAGAATATTTGTCTGCAAATCCATTGGGTGGCTGCTGATACGTAGATTGCTTGATTTTTCGAATCGCCTCGGCAATTGCCTTTGCATCGTTTTTCGCCCAAAATACATTTGGATACTGTGCTAACTCATCGTGAATTGATCCTTCATGCAGCTTATCATCCGACACAATCAAAATAGCCCGTTCGCAGCGCACATAATCGAAAATCTTTGTGGTCGATTGAAATTCGTGCCCAAAGGTTTGAATAATTCCCACGTCGCATTTTCCAATCACGTCAAGCGCGGTAGGATAATCGACAAACCCTTTGGATTTAATGTATTCGTTTTGAAGCTCGAGTTGATTTTCATCTGGACCGATGTAGTGAAGCTCCACTTTTTCATCGATAATTGCTTTCTGGATCGGTTCAGGATTGAAATAAAATTTTCCCGCATACGCAAATGAAGGCGACTCGCCCAGTTTCACTTGCTCAGGTTCACACTTCACCGTTTCATCGTACCCATTTTGCGCGATTACGCTCGGTTTATGGTCGAATAACTCAATGATCTTTCCACAGTATTCGTTGACGGTGATCAGTCCATCTGCAGCCGCATTAAAACGTTTCTCTACCCACTGCTTGATTTTCACTTTGAGCCAGCCGTTCTTAAACCCTGGATTGATTGCAAATGGATCTCGATAATCCAAGATCACCTTGCACTTGTACTTCTTTTTTAACCAAGGCGTCAAGCCAAAATGCATGAACGGACCTCCGGTGATTATGACCAAATCAGGTGCTTCGAACGAATGACTCTCCAAATACGCCTGAATGTTTTTCTTCCAAATGATTCCATCATCCGCAATCACCTTCGTCCAAATAGAACTTCCCGACTTCGGAACAACGTGGATATTATCACCTGAAGCGTCTTCTTGCCCAGTGATTACTTGTACATCCGCATTCAAGGCCTCTGGAAAGGTCTTCGACCAATAACCTGCGCGCATGGCTCCAACACGCTTATTTGGTGGGAAAGCGAATGCGATGATCCAAATAGAACGTTTAGCTTTTTTCGACAACGGCTTTAATTTTTTTGATCAAGTTCGACAATACTTTATCTCGTTGAAAGGTTTCATGAATGAATTGTGCCCCTTCCGCATTTGTTAAATCTTCTCCGTTTTCAAAACGCATTTTCAACGCTTTAATCTGATCCGCTAGAACGGACTCATCTGGGCAATGAATGCAATGTTTGAATGGATATTTGTACAATACTTGTTTTCCATGCGATAGCGCTTCACGAATGATGTTCGACAAACCATCGTGTTCAGTAAATCGCATACATGCGTGGGCTTGCTGAAACACTTCGGGCATATTGTTGACCCATCCCAACATTTCCATGTTTTCAGGCATTACCGTTCCTTCTTCTAAAACGGATTCATCTGAACCCGCCACTAAAAATCGGATTTCAGGAAACTGTTCCGCCATACGAATCAACGTGGGGAGTCCGTAGAAGTCTGTTCTGCGATCGGGGATATAGGACAAAATGGTGAACTGCTCAGAAGTCACGGGTTTTAAATCTACCTTTCCTTCGGAAATCGCGAAGTAAACGATTTCAGCATCAATGTTCATCTCTTTCAACTCCTCTTGAATCCACTCTGCTTCGCAGAAATGAAACGCTTTGTCAATATAATGTTGCTGAAAATTTCCTATTCGATACGCATCCAATGACTTCATTACATCCGATCCTGCCCAATTTATAATGAGCGGCACGTTTTTCTTAAATGCGATGTCGAACACCTTGCTCTTCACGACCGTTCCATTGATAGACATTACGCAATCGGCACGTGGAATTTGAAAAACAGCACGAACCTTATCCTTTCGGCTGTAGTACGTATCCAAGTTCGTATAGGTATTCTCTGGATCGAATGCAGATAACTCCTTTTGAAGTCGTTTCGTAAAATACGGCAATCCAACAAGTACTACTTTCATTTAAATCGTCTTCTTTTATTCAATCTAGCTACTTCTTCAGTCGCTGAGCGTTTGCTTTCCTGATAAACTGGAATGTTTTAAAAATAACCAAAAGAAAGTAAAGCACTTGAGAAGTCGTTACAATCCAAAGGGTAGTTTTGATGTCAGCTTGAAATAGCATGGCTGGAATTAGAATACTCAATATCTGGGCAACTGTTCCGATAGCGGCAATTTTGAAAAATTCTTTTTGTTTTCCTAGGATGAGAGGTAAAAATGAAATGGGCGACGCAATGAAATTGAACATGAACCACAAGGACATAATTTGCGATAATTCCCCTGAACTTCGCCACGCTTCAGAAAATACGAACACGAATAATTCATCGCCAAAGAAGAAAATCAACCCAAAAGGAATAATGGAAATGAGCGTAAGAATTTTCACTGATTTCAGAACGAGTGGCATGATATCCTCTCCTCGATTGAACTGATCAGAACAACGTTGAAAATACACTTGACTGATGGCTAATCCCGCTAACATTAACGGCATGCGCAACATACTATATGAAAGGTTGTAAAATCCAAAATCCGACTTCGTGAACAACTCCACAATCAGCAAGGCAATGATCAATTCTCGCCCAGCATCCATGAGTGTGTGCGGTAAGTTGATTTTCGGGAAATCCTGATATGTTTTGGCCAACAACTTTGTTCGTACGGAACGGAATTTTACTGCATATTGCCTATTCGCTACGCGGTAATTTCGGAAGAACCACATATTTGAAAGAAAAATACCTCCGACCATTCCCATAATCAACCCAATGTATCCTGCCCCAAGCCATCCCATACTGAGTTTAATGGCGCCACCACCGATTGAATTGGTCACTTTGGAAAGACTAATGCTTCGGAACTGTTTGTTTCGAATGGCCCAGTTCGTTCCAATGCTGTAATATGCCGTAATGAACATTCCGATTGGAATTAACCCATAAAACAAGGCGTCACTGAGGTTTTCTTGAAGTAAGACTGGAATTATTACAACGACTGCCGTAACACTCGACGAAATAAACGCAATGCGAATGGCGATTCGATATAAGCGGAAAGAATGGACATCTGCTTTAGCAATGGGCATCGCAAACTCATATCTTGCCGTTGCTACAGCCGCAATCACCCCAACAATTCGTGCAAACAGACCAAATTCTGCGTTGTCAATCTCGTTATAGAAATACTTAAAAAGTATAATGTTCAGGAGTAGATTGATCACCTGTGCGATCAAGGTTCCTGACATCAGAACGATGATGGATTTTAAGAAGTTCGATTTTAAATTGATTCCCTTAATCATTCGTGCAAAGCATTCTCAAATATACGTCAATCCCGTCTTCAAATAAATCGAGGTTGTCGTAGCCGAGCTGCTTCGTTGTCAATGAGATATCAGCAAGTGAGTCTCGAATATCCCCTGGGCGGTCTGGACCGTGAACAATTTCACATGCCTCGTTGTATTTTCCGTATGAAATGAGTGATTCCTTAATCGCATTCACCACCTGATTGAGCGAGAAATACTGTCCGCAAGCCACATTAAAAACACTTCCAAAGGTTTCCTGGTTTGTGGTTGCCAACGCAAGAACATTTGCCTTTACTGCATTTTTCACATACGTAAAGTCGCGTGTTTGCTCGCCATCTCCATTAATGGTTAAGGTTTCTCCTTCCATCATTTTATTGATGAACTTCGGAATCGCAGCGGCATAAACACCATTTGGATCTTGTTTCGGACCAAAGACGTTGAAATAACGCAGCCCGATGGTTTCCATTTCGTGTAACTTGTGATATACTTTTCCGTATTCCTCGTTCAGTCGTTTTGTGACTGCGTAAGGAGAAAGCAGCTCTCCCTCCATACCAATTCCTTTTGGAGAAACTGTATTGTCACCATAAACCGATGACGAACTCGCATATACAAATCGTTTAACACCCGATTCCTTCGCTGCATGTAGCATGTTCAGGAATCCTGTGGCATTTACGTTGTGCGTATTGTGGGGAAATTCAATCGACCGAGGAACCGATCCCATAGCTGCTTGATGCGTAATGATATCCACATCGTGAATTGCATTAAGACAGGTGTTGTAATCCGTTATATCTCCCTCAATGAAGTGGAAGTTTGGATGGTCCATGAACTCCTTCAGGTTTGATCGTTTTCCCGTTGAAAGATTATCAAGTACACTTACCTTCAATCCATTCTCCAGCAAAAATGCAACAATATTAGAGCCAATGAATCCCGCTCCGCCTGTTACCAAGGCATGCTGATTTTTAATCGACTCTATTGCTTGATCAAGCCCCATTTACTTCGCGTAATTTACCGCTCTTTTCTCTCGAATCAAGGTAACTTTCACCTGACCTGGATATGTCATTTCCGTTTGAATCTTCTGTGAGATTTCGAATGAAAGTTCATCCGCTTGTGCATCGGTTACTTTTTCACTTTCTACCAAAACTCTCAACTCACGCCCCGCTTGAATTGCGTAGGCTGTTGATACGCCATCGTAGGCCATTGCCAATGACTCCAATTCTTTGATACGTTTGATGTAGGACTCAACTACTTCGCGACGTGCTCCTGGTCGTGCACCCGAAATGGCATCACAAACCTGAACAATCGGCGAAATCAATGTTGTCATTTCTACTTCGTCGTGGTGAGCTCCAATCGCGTTACAAATGTCTGGCTTCTCACCATATTTTTCCGCCATTTTCATTCCAAGAACCGCGTGAGGCAATTCAGGAGATTCATCTGGCACTTTACCAATATCGTGTAAGAGACCTGCTCGTTTCGCTGCTTTCACATTCAATCCGAGGTCGGCTGCCATGATCGCACACAAGTTGGCTACCTCGCGTGAGTGCTGCAACAAGTTTTGTCCGTACGACGAACGGTATTTCATTCGTCCGACCATACGCGTCAACTCGGCATGCAATCCGTGAATTCCAAGGTCGATACATGTTCTACGTCCCGTCTCTGCAATTTCTTCTTCAAGTTTCTTTCTCGTTTTCGCCACCACTTCCTCAATTCGAGCTGGGTGAATACGACCATCAGACACCAATTGGTGCAAGGCCAAACGCGCGATTTCACGTCGAACTGGATCAAAACAAGAAAGGATAATCGCTTCTGGCGTATCATCCACAATGATTTCCACTCCCGTTGCTGCTTCGAGGGCACGAATGTTACGACCTTCACGACCGATGATTCGTCCTTTTACTTCATCCGACTCAATGTTAAATACAGAAACTGAATTCTCTACCGCCTGTTCTGAAGCCACACGTTGAATTGTTTGAATCACAATTTTCTTCGCTTCGCGATTCGCATTGAGTTTCGCATCCTCAACAATCTCGTTGATGTGAGCCATCGCACCTGTTCTGGCTTCATCTTTCAATGTTTCCATCAAACTTGCTTTCGCATCTTCAACAGACAAACCACTTACGCGAGACAATTCTTCAACATTCTTTTGATGCATCTTGTCTAGCTCCGCTTGTTTGCTATCGTTTGCAGAGATTTTTGCTTCTAATGTTTTACGTTGATTTTCAAGTTGCTTTCCTTTGCGGTTGGCTTCTTCAATCTTCTTCGAAAGTGTTTTCTCTTTTGATTTCACACGATCTTCGGCCGATTGTAGCTTTCGCTCTCTATCTTTGATCGTTTTCTCGTGATTTTCCTTCAGTTTCAAAAACTTTTCCTTCGCTTGAAGAATCTTGTTTGTTTTGAGGTTTTCTCCTTCTTTTTCAGCGTCTTTGATGATTTGCTCTTTGCGTTTTTTCAACAACACTGATTGGATCAGAAAGGCGACAATTGCACCTACTACTGCTCCAATAATTCCATATATGATATTCATCATAATTAGTTCTACTAACAGTTAATACTCTATTCGAACGCGACTAGCTGGAAAGGAAAAATTGTATTTAGGCTTCGTCAAGGTCTTGAATTAGCGCAGACAAACGATCTTCAATATCGCTATAATCTGGCTCAATCACTTCTTTGGACTTCTTCCCTTCTTTCACTGCTAATTGCAGTGCTGTCATGGCTAATAAGTCTTGCATATCCTTAACTGCGTAGTTGTCCTGCAACAATTTAATTGCTTTATTGATGTCTTTTGCTGCAGCCTCTACCTTTTCCGCTTCGTTTTCTTCAACAGAAAGCGGGTAAGTTCTACCGGCAACAACAACTTTCACTGACAACTTCGACATGTCTATCTTTTTAACTGCCCGATGCAGTATTCAATTTCTCTTACCAGCTCATCAATCTTCTCGTCGGAAATAGCTTCCTCAGATGGATGAACGTTCTGTTCTTTCGCCGAATCATGTAATTCTTTCAAGGAGTTGATTTTGGACTGCAAGTTGGAGATTTCCACTGACTGGTTTGTCAATTTCTCTTTTAACTCCGCATTTTCCTTGACCAACTCATCATTTTTAGATCGCTCATTGGCACATTGATTTTTGAGGAGAATCATTTTCTCCTTGAGAGTTCCAATTAGTTCAATTACGCGATCTGACATAGTTCGACTTTATACAAAGTTAGCATTGATCTAGACACCACCAATATTTTTTGCCCGATTGTTGTTGTAAATTTATCAAACATCTATTTTTGAAAAATGATCAGAACCCTTATTTTACTCTTTATTCTCGCATTTTTGCTACCAAAAAGCTTTGGACAAACCATTCCAAAAGGAGGTTATCATCCGCCTTTGGGAATTCCACTCGTTTTATCTTCCAATTTTGGGGAGCTCCGTCCGAACCATTTCCACATGGGAATCGACTTTAAGACGAATAACCGCATTGGTTATAATTTGTATTCAATTGATGAAGGCTTCGTTTCCCGCATTAAAGTTTCTCCCTACGGTTATGGAAAAGTGGTGTACATCGATCATCCGAATGGCGTAACGAGTGTGTATGCGCACTGTAGTGAATTCAAGGGAAAAGTAGATTCAATTGTTCGCGCAACGCAAGAAAAAGAGCAAAATTTTGCCGTTGAAATCTTCCCGGAAAAAGGAGAAATCTCACTAAAGAAAGGTGAAATCTTTGCTTTATCAGGAAATACCGGAAGTTCGACTGCACCTCATGTTCATTTTGAGATCCGCGACACCGAAACGGAAGCCGCATTGAATCCTTTGGTATTTGGATTCGACATTGCTGACACACGTGCCCCAGAAATTCGTGGAGTAAAAGTGTATTCGTTGACAAAGGATGGCTATCGTTTCCCAAATAAATCCACTGTTCGAACCGTCGGAAAAGGAAGTTCAGGATACTACGTTTCTGGAAACAAAATCACTATTCCTGCCAATTATTGCACAAAATCGGGAGGAATTGGAATTGCGGTTGATGCGATCGATCGATTGGATGGCGCTCCGAATCAGTGCGGATTGTACGGAAGTATTTTGATTGTGAATGGCGACACCATTTTTGGTCAGCGAACGAATCGCGTTCCGTTTGAATCGACGCGTTATGTGAATTCGCACAAGGATTACGAAGAGTACTCAAAAAATAGAAAAAAGTATCATAAGTGTTTCAAAACTGCACAAAACAGCTTACCTATTTACGAATACGGCGAGAATGGCATCATCAAATGTCAACCAGGTGATATTTTGAAAGTCAACTACGTTGGATTCGACCCGAAAGGGAATCGATCTACGCTGAATTTTGACATTGTTGTTTCCGCAGGAGAAATGAATCCAGAAGACGGTCTCGGAATCGACTTAACCTATCTTCAGCCTGGACAATCGCTCCAACTGGAAAACGAGCAACGCCAAGTGCAATTTGGGATCGAAACAGTCTACGAACCCTTAAAACTGAATGAATCATTGCTCAACACAACCATTGGTGAAGCCGCAGAACCTGTGCACAAAGCGTACAAAATCCGTGTGAAATCTTCTGAAGAACCCGACGGAAAGCACTACATTGAAATCATTACGGCCAAAGGGCGAAAACGCACCATGGTAGCCGATTACGCAGACGGATGGTACACAGTAGAATCGAAATACTTCGGTCGATACACGCTCAAAAAAGACCTTACTGCACCAACTATTTCCACGAAGAACTTCAAGAGCAGTACAAGCTATACTTCTTCAAAAAAGTTACAATGGCGAATTGGTGATGCACATACTGGAATTGCCGATTATGATTTGTTCATTGATGGAAAATGGTACTTGATTGAATACGAATCGAAAGGAAGCTACGTAACGTTTAATCGCCCGGATGAAGTAAAAGGAAAAAAGGAGGTTAAATTGATCGTGAAGGATGAAGTTGGAAATGTAAAAGAATGGGTGAAGGAAATCGATTTTAGGTAGGTTTCGATGGTCGATTGTTCGATTATCTGATCGCTTCGCTTACTGATTGTTCGATTGCCCGATTACCCGATTGCCAGATTTCTACTAAAAAAACCTACAACTAAAAATCGCGGTGTCGTCAACGAGGTCGAGTGGGCCTTTCCATTCATCGAGTTTAGAGAAAATCAAGCTATTCATATCTTCCATTTTGAGTGGATAATAGCTGTGAACGAGTTTTACCAGACGATCGGTTCCGAAAAACTCTTCGGATTCATTTTCGAGTTCCACTACTCCGTCCGTATAAAGCACAATTGTTGTATTCGGTTTTAGCACTTTTTCTCCGACGTTGATAAATGGCAATTCATCCAACATTCCCAAACCGATACAGCCTTGATCCAGGTTTTCAATCGTTCTTCCATTCGTGATGAACGGATGATTGTGTCCCGCATTCACATACGAAAGTTTTCGACTACTCGCGTCGTAGTGTGCAATAAAGAAGGTGATAAACTTTTCTCCCTTTGCCGTGCTCATGACTTTCTTATTCAATTCCTGCATGAGCGTTTGCATATCGAAGCGCTTGTACTGGAACAAGGTTCGAATGGTCGCTTGAAAGTTTGCCATCAACATCGCTGCTGAAATACCCTTGCCTGAAACATCCGCTATACATATAATGTATTCATCGTTTCCAAGCGGAATGAAATCGTAGTAATCGCCACCTACTTCATGACGAGGTGTATAGCGGGCGGAAATATCCATCCGTTGATTCGAAGGCAAATCTTCAGGAAACAACAACTTCTGCATTGTGCTCGCAATTTCCAACTCACGTTTGAACCGTTCTTGCCGAATTGTTTCTCGCGCCATTCGACGATTTTCCACTGCAACGACAATAATATTAACAAGCGTTTGGATAAAACTGAGGTAACTAAACGTTTGATCGTATCGACCTTCGTATTTCAAGTCGACCTTATCCAAAAGAAGATACGCTAAGGCTCGGCCATCGTGAAAAACAGGAATCACGACATCAAAATCGTTCAAAATCATTGTTTTCGACGATTCAATTACGGTAATTTCCTTAAAACGACCGAGAACTTTTTCCACATCGAGGTCTCTCACTTTTCCGCGGTACCCAACCCTTGACAAGCAATTCCAATCTTCTTGCTTGTTGAACAATACAAACTTATCGAAGCCTAATTGTTCACGAATGATAAACTCAAAAAGGCGCGTGATTTCACTCACATTGCGTTGCAAATTGATCGCATTGGTGATCTCCAACAGAGAATTAAGCTTAAAGTCTTTAAGCTCAATCTGATGCTCTAAATTTTTCACCAATGTTTCGTGCATCTTATTGATTTTCGAGCATCTCAGGTAACTTCTTCAATGCTGCAATTTCTCTAAATTTCAATCGTGCTTCGTCGCACGGACTTCCCAAATATGATTTTCCAGGCTCGAGGCTTTTTCCAACTCCCGACTGACCGTAGACAACCACTCCTTCGCCGATCACAACGTCGCTCACAACTCCAACTTGTCCCCAAAGCGTGACATGATCCTTGATCGTTACACACCCCGCGATTCCAACGTTGGCAGCCATCAAACAACCCTTTCCAACAACGGTATCGTGTCCGATATGTACTTGATTATCGATCTTTGTTCCTTCTCCGATGGTCGTCATGCCAGAAACACCAGCATCTACTGTAGACAACGCGCCGATTTCGACATTTTTATGCAAATGAACACCGCCGCATGAGTGCATACGATCGAAACCAGTATCCTTTTTCTTGTAGTAGAATGCATAATGACCGATCACTGCGTTTGGACCAACAACCACGCCTTCTTCAAGCGTGCAATTGTCACCAACAACAGCTCCTGGATACAAAATCACATTCTTACCAATTGACGAATTGTGACCAATAAACACATTCGGGTAGATCTTAGCTGACGGATCGATGTGCGTATTCTCCCCCACATTTTGAGTCTGCGGACGGAACGGCATAAAGTGTTTCGTCAACTTGTTATAATCGTCAAACGGCTTTTCCGAAATAATCAGTGCTTTTCCTTCAGGGCAGTCCACTTCTTTATCAATCAAAATGGTTGTTGCAGCACTGTTCAGTGACTTAGCATAGTACTTTGGATGATCAACAAATACCAAATCTCCCGTTTCAACCTGATGAATCTCGTTGATTCCAGTGATTACGTGATTTTCATCTCCTACGAAGCGACATCCAATGATGTCAGCAATTTCCTTAAGCGAATATGTCCGGTTCAGTTTCATTTGACCTTAGTTTAACTTTACTAAGTTAAGGAGGAAGAAGGCTTGATTTTCGGGCATCTCAAAATGTTATCCGCCTTGAATTGTTGAAAGATTACACCTTTTTTGAACGAACTGGAAAAAGAGCTGTACAGAAACGAAAATTTACGATGAAAACACTTCTAATCTTACTTGGATTTATATCCACTTTTTCGTTTGCTCAAACCAATGTGATTGCTGCAAAAAGTCATGCCTCTTCTGAAGTAATTGACCCAAACGACCGAGATAATTTTGGGAATCCAGATGTTTCCTTACCTATTCGATTTCTTCATTCTGTTCAATACCTAGAATCAGACTGTATCGTTGAAAAAAGCGAAGTTGTCGGGAGAGAAGGATTCGTGTACGATACTATTTGTGAACATCCATTTTTGACTCCTGGTCAAATCGACGTAAAACGCTTGAAAGCAATGTATCCAGACAATACTGAATTTATCGGTTTTGAAGCCTTGAACAAGGATGAAGGAAATCTTTTCAGGAGAATGAGAGAAAATAGACGTTCGAGCAAGTCTTCAGCTCTTTGGCTACTGATAATTGGCGGTGGATTATTTTTGACTTATCTATTCATCCCAAGACTCAAGGTGAAAACTTCGTGAAGTCAACACTCAACATATTTTTAGGGATTTGGATTGTACTTTTCGCGTTATTCTTACCGTTCACGTATTCCTTCTTTCCTAATCTTGGAATTGACTTAACGAGTAGTTTATCGGAAATTACTGAGTGGATTGCCTCCTCTGTTTTTGGTGCAGATATTCATTCATCACCCATCACTTCCGATTCTGCCGCACAATTCGCGCAAGCATTCCTACTTTTATTTCTAGCGTTTCCCATTGCCGTTTTACTGAGAAAACAAAAACGCTTCTCAGAAATTCAAGTCAAACAGTTTCTTCACACCTCCGCAGCATATATTTTAGCTTTCTTTTTACTGAAATATGGGGTCGATAAACTCTTTCAATTTCAATTTTACGCTCCCGAACCGAATACCTTATTCACTCCTCTTGGAATGTTATCGAAAGACATTTTGTTTTGGTCTTCGATGGGCACAAGTTCGAGTTACAACACCTTCATGGGACTTTCCGAAGTGATTCCTGGTATTCTTTTGCTGCATCATCGAACTCGTTTATTGGGCGGACTCATCGCGCTCGGAGTTCTCATCAATGTATTAGCCATTAATTTCGGTTTTGACATCACCGTAAAGTTGCTTTCAAGTTATTTGGTGATTGTGGCCGTATTCGTACTTCTTCCTCATCTTAAAAACCTCACAACCTTTTTTCTCTCTGAATCGGGAAGTTTCACAAAACCCTCACTTAGATTGAAGTTATCTTCCAAGCTACGCTTGATTGTAAAAACAGTGGTTATCCTCCTCATTTTTGCAGAAGTACTTCTCTCCTATTTTCAAATTGGATCGTTTAATGGACGTGAGATGGAAAAGATTGCGCATCATGGAAGCTATGAAGTAAATGAGCACAACGTTTCGATTCTGGGCACTTCCAACGTGAAACGCATTCACATTCATAGTAAGGGTTATTTGATTCTTGAAGATATTTCTGGGAACTTTTCCGACTTTCCTATCTGGATCAATTCCACAGGAACGATCATAGCCCCCAATGAAAACATGCAGGTTTCAGTTCATCATGACAACTCGACGACACTGTTCGGTATTAAACATGACGGAGAAGAACAGAGTGTGAAATGCACAGAGATTGATTTGGATGAGCTTCCCGCACGAAATGATTCATTTCATTGGACGGTTGACGGGATGATTCCCACGCATCAAGAAGAAGACTGAGAAGATCGAAGTCCGTGATTCACGCTTCACGCTTCGACTTCGCTCAGCGCTCAGCGCTCAAATTCAACTAATATCCCAACAACTCCCCTAGCGCCTTTTCGATCTTCTCTGCATTCGGAAGAAGTGTTGCTTCGAGTTCTGAGTTCAGCGGGATTGCTGGTGTGTCAACAGATCCAACAATTGAAACCGGTGCATCAAGGAATTTGAAATTATCTCGTTGAATTCGTCCAGCTAGTCCAAGCGTAAACGATGCTTCAACAGACTCTTCAGTTACCAACATTACTTTGCTATGCTTTTGAGCCGCTTTATTCATCGCATCGTGATCAAGTGGATTCAAGGTTCTCAAGTCGATAATTTCTACTTTTCCTTCAAACGCTTTTGCCGCTTCCAAAGACCAGTAAACTCCTCTACCGTAGGTAATAATTGCACAGCTTTCACCATTCTGAACTGCTTCAGCATTTGCTTCAATCACTGTTCGCGCCTTTCCAAATGGGATCACATAATCTTCATCTGGCTCTACTGACATCGCACCTTCCGTTCCTTTGATTTTCGACCAATACAATCCTTTGTGCTCCAAAATTACTACTGGATTTGGATCATAGAACGATGATTTCATCAATCCTTTCAAGTCTGCTCCCGTTGACGGGTATGCCACTTTGATTCCGCGAATGTTCGTCAATACTGATTCCACACTTGACGAGTGGTATGGTCCACCTGAACCGTATGCTCCAATTGGAACACGCACAATACATCCAACAGGCCATTTTCCATTTGACAAGTAGTAAGAACGGCTTACTTCCGTAAACAACTGATTCAGTCCTGGCCAAATGTAATCGGCAAACTGAACTTCCACGATTGGTTTCAATCCAACAGCCGACATTCCAACCGTTGAACCAATAATAAACGCTTCTTGAATCGGTGTATTGAACACGCGATCATCTCCAAATTTTTGTGCCAGCGTGGCCGCTTCACGGAAAACACCTCCCAATCGTCCACCAACATCTTGTCCGTACAACAATGCTTCTGGGTGCTTTTCCATCAATTCACGTACCGCAAACAATGCCGAATCGACCATTACAGTCTTCTTCTTTCCTGCTGGCGATCGCTCTCCTTTCTCTTCCGTAATCGGAGTTGGAGCGAAAATATGATCTTGCAAAGAATCCAAACTTGGTTCTTCTGCATTTAGTGCTTTATCGTAATCGGCGTCCACCAACTTTCGCGTATCTGCTTCGATGTTGATCACCTCAGCCAAGTCGACACCTGCATCTTCCAAACGCTGCTTCAACTTTGGATATGGATCATCTTGTGCTGCCTCTGATAAATCGTCGCGGTACCATTCTTTTCGAACACCTGATGTATGGTGACCGAGCAGAGGAACTTTCGCATGAATGATAAACGGACGTCTTTCTTTGCGGACGATATCGAATACTTCTTTCACCGTTTGAAATGACTCATCAAAGTTACTTCCATCGATTGTTCGAACATCCAAACCATTAAATCCTTGCGCATACGTACTGATATCCTGCGCTCGTGTTTCTGCAGCATTTGCTGAGATATCCCAACCGTTATCCTGTACCAAATACACAATTGGATATTGCTTCAAAGCCGCCATTTGGAATGCTTCCGACACTTCACCTTCGGTGCAGCTCGCATCTCCGAGCGAACACACCACAACTGGATTCTCACCTCCGAAGTCATCAGCCAACCCTTGCTTTTCTTTGTATTGAACACCCATCGCAACACCTGTTGTTGGAATGGCTTGCATTCCAGTTGCTGAAGACTGGTGAATAATTTTTGGCATGTTATCGCGCTTCAACGAAGGGTGCGAATAATAGGTTCTTCCACCTGAAAACGGATCATCTTTTTTGGCAAACACCTGCAACATCAACTCGTATGGCGTCATTCCAATTCCCAACAAAATAGAATCATCTCGGTAATACGGAGAGACCCAATCTTGCGGTTTCAGTTGCATTCCGACAGCCAACTGGATCGCTTCGTGTCCGCGAGAAGTTGCGTGAACATATTTAGACGTTACCTCTTTGTTCTCCTCGTACTTCTCCGCCATTGTTTTGGCAGTGCACATCAGTTTAAAGCCTTCCAACAAGGTTTCCTTCGATGTTGTACTTTCCATTTTCTCTGTATTAGCAGTCGATGATGCCATAGTAAAATCCGTCTTTTTTTGAGGGTCAAATATACGGAATCTAGGCTACTTTGAGTAGTAATCGGCGGAGAATCCCACTAGAAATATTCCTATATTCGTTGCATAAATGATGATGAAATAGATGATCTCGGAACGTATTTTTGGTCTTGATTTGATCCGAACAACTGCCGCGATCGTGATTGTGTTTTTGCACAGTCATTACCTCATCGCTCCGCATTTTGACTTACCTGATGGCGTTCATTTCCCTGATGGAGTGGATGTTTTTTTTGTGCTGAGTGGTTTTTTAATCGGACGGATTTTCTTGAACACTTTTCAGTCTTCGGATGATTTCTCATGGAAGAACGTCTTGATATTTCTGAAACGAAGATGGTATCGAACGCTCCCGAACTATTACCTCTTTTTGATCTTGAACATTGTCTTGATTTACTTTTCGTTGATTCCAGGGCGATTGAATGAAAACACCTTCTACTATTTCATTTTCATGCAAAACTTCGTCGTCCCGCTAGATTTGATGTTTTGGGAGTCGTGGAGTCTGACAATTGAAGAGTGGTATTACCCGATTTTCCCGATTACGATGTTCGTTTTGTACCGTTTCTTCAAATCAAAAATAACACCCAAACACGGTTTTTTGCTTGTGGCAATTGGTCTGGTGGTTCTACCTTTATCTTACCGACTTTTAACCTATGATCCCGCTCTTGATTGGGATTTGTACTTTCGAAAATTAGTGTTCACACGACTTGATGCTTTAGGATATGGTATGTTAGCTGCTTATGCTCAAATCTATCACTACAAAGCCTTTTTTAAGTCTCGATATATTCTTTTCCCTTTGGGAATTCTGTTTTACATCTTCCTTGAAAATTTATTTGCTGACGGATCTCAATTCTTCCATTCCACTTTCTTTTTCAGCATGACAGGAATGGGCGTTGCATTTTTCTTTCCGTTACTTTTTGAAATGAAGGTAGAGCGCATTCCGTACAAACCCATTCGTTTTTTGAGTTTGATTTCATACAGTATTTACCTTTCACATTTGCCCATTGCCTACCTAACACATTCGTGGTACGAGGGAACAACAGCAGGAGAAACATTGATGTTGTATGCAGCCTATTGGGCAATGGTTATCACGAGTTCCTACCTCATTTATACGTATTTCGAGCGTCCGATTACCAATTTGAGGGATCGGTTGGGGTAGTTCAGTTCGGCAAGATCGCTGCGCTTTCTAGTCTCTTCATTTGTTGATAAAACAAAGGCGAAGCGAACATTTCGACTGCGCTCAATGTCCGACATTCTATTAATTCTACAGTCGGATAGTCAGATAGTCAGATAGTCAGATAGTCAGATAGTCAGA
>JABXHO010000025.1 GCA_013373595.1 Flavobacteriales bacterium
TTGTGTCTTGACTCCGTCAAGCCCGTGTCCTAGTGGTGAAAAAATAAACCACAAAGTAACAAGGCACACAAGTATTCCCTGAGTCGAAATGAATATTCGAACATAAAAAGTACGGATTCAAAATTACACCTTTGCACTTTGCGCCCTCTGCAGTAAACTAAACACAGCTTCGTGTCTTGACTCCGTCAAGCCCGTGTCCTAGTGGTGAAAAAATAAACCACAAAGTCGCAAGGCACACAAGTATTCCCATAGTTTAAATGAGTGCTTGAACACAAAAAGTACGTATTCAAAATTACAACTTTGCACTTTGCGTCTTTTGGGTTAAACCAAACACAGCTTTGTGTCTTGACGCCGTCAAGCCCGTGTCCTAGTGTTAAAAAAACGAACCACAAAACACACAAGTCGCAAAGCTTATGTGTATTTTCCTATTTTAATTTTAAGAATTCGTGATTGTACTTGCTTAAAACGAAAGTACTGCGGTCAATGCCGTAACGAAAGACTACCATCTGACTTACAATAACAGGAATTACACCATTAAATTGATAACTTCGAAATACAGAAGAAATCAAATTATTGAAATGACCAGAACACACTAAATCCAACTACCATGAAACAGCTCTCAATAATTATTCTCCTCCTCACATTTTTCCTTTCATTTAACTCCTGGTCGCAGCAAGGTAGACTTAAAGTTTATGTTGAAGCCTATACCTGGGATGACCCAAGCTGTTATCAGCTTGCTGTGCTTCAAAATAACGATACAGTGTACGCCCAAATCTTAAACACGTGGGAAGATTATGAAAATAGTATTCTCATTGACTCTCTGCCTGTAGGACAGTATTTTGTTAGCCTTAATCAATGTGAAGCTCCCTCCGAAGAATTACTACAATCGGCTACCCTAATGGTTGAAATTCGAGAAAATGAAATAGCGTCCATTTCCGTCGGAATGAATCAATACACAGAATATACAAGCATAGACAAAGAAACGCATCAGGAAATCGTAGATTTTAGGAATGAATTTCAAACCGAATATTCCTATTTCGACTTTCGATGGAATCCAGATGGAAACAATCCAAAATTCAATTTCGGGCTCGCAGGCTCAGGATATTCATGGTTCTCTTTCTCCAAACACTTTGGTTTTTTACTCGGAGGAGGATTTGGTTGGAACTTCGCACAACTGCAAATCGATGAGGAAACCGTAGCGAACTATCCAGACAAAGTGAAAGCCAATTATTACAATTATTTCTACGGTAAAATTGATATGAAATTTCGCCTTTCGATGCTCAATCAGCAATCTGACGAACTACAAAATGGAAATGTCTTTCTCGACATCGGTGCGGCCTATCATCTACCGCTTTATTTCAAGCGTGTAACTCGTTTCGATATCCACGACAAACTCGTAAATAGCTATATTCACCGCTGGACAGATGTTCAACTGTATGCAAATTTTGGAATAACGCATTTTCAGGTGTTCGCAGCGTATCGACCGTTTGATTTCATAGGTAAAGGTTTACCCCAATTTCCAAAATACAATGTGGGGGTGAAGTTTAATTTTCACGAGCGATAAACGTTTTCGCAGCTTGAACAGGTTGTGCTTCTCGTGATCATTGTCGTATATTGGTTTGATTTTTAATGAACATAAGAACGGTACGCGCATGTACTTGTCAAAATAATAAGATATGAGTTACATAATGGTGGACATTGAGTCGGATGGACATATTCCTGGCGACTTTTCCATGATTTCTTTCGGAGCAGTTGTGGTCGACAACAACCTCGATCGAACATTCTACGGTCAGTTGAAACCGATCTCCGAAAAATGGATTCCTGAAGCCTTGGCTGTTTCTGGACATACGCGAGAAGAAACCCTCGATTTTGACGATCCCAAAGAAGTGATGCTGCAATTCGCCGATTGGATCAAAGAAAATAGCAAGGGAAGACCAGTATTTATCAGTGATAACAATGGTTTCGATTGGATGTTTATTTGCTGGTACTTCCATCATTTTACGGGAGAAAATCCGTTTGGACATAGTTCGCAAAATTTAGGGAGCATGTATAAAGGTTTGGTGAAGGATGCATTCAAAAATTTCAAGCATTTACGTAAAACGAAACACACGCATCATCCTGTTGACGACGCAAAAGGCAATGCAGAAGCGCTCCTCACCATGAAAAATGAACTAGGCTTGGGAATTAGTTTGAAATAGTGAATGCTTATTTTCCAATGAAAAAACTCCCAACGTGACAGTTGCTCTAGCATTTATTCTTGCATTACTATGTAGTAGTGTATCGCTTGTTTTTACCAGTAAACTCACGAATTGTTTAAAAGAAAATGGTCACGAGACTGGAAAGGTCTTTCACTCGCACAATCTATTCTCGTTCATCCGCTTCCTCAGAAAGGAAGATGATCCACAACTCAAGCGGAAATACCTGCGGTTGCATCTTGCAGAAATGGGCTTTTTTCTCGCTGGGATGGCGATTTTGATTATTCTTCTGAGATATTTAGAATAACATTGTTATCCGATAGGTTAATCATAATTTCCAAACATTCTTTACCTTTGTTCAATTCCTAGACGCGGCATGCGATGTGGAATCAACCCCAAAGAACTACTAGAAATGGATACAATTAGCAATCATACAGCACAAACATCGCTCTCGAAAGGTACGTCGGTGATCATCGATGTGAGAGAACCGAAAGAGTACGAAGATCGACACATCCCAGGAGCGCTCAACTTTCCTTCAACGAAATACAGCAAAGAGCAGTTTGCTCAATTCGAAGAAAAGCAAATCTGTTTGGTATGCGAAAGTGGAAGTCGTGCTAAACAAGTCGGTAAAAAGTTGGTGAATGATGGATTTCTAGATGTATTGTTGCTCGAACAGCACATGCAAGCAATTCCTAGAATCTACACCACCAAAGGTTGGACCGTCGATCGCCAATTTCGCATGACTCTCGGAGTATTACTAGCCATTTTTCTAACGCTATACTTCCTAAACATTCCCTACGCATTCATCATTCCGCTTATCTTGTGTGCTGGACTGATTTTCACATCCATTATCGATCGTTGCTACATGCGCATGGGAATCGCAGCCCTTCCTTGGAACCGTGGAAAAGCCATGCCAAAATAGGGGAGTGAGCTTTTGTTATTTGTCGCGTAGCATTGCATTTCCATCTTCAGAATTGATTATTTTTAGAAATGTCTAGCCGTTGTATGTCATTTGTAAGTGTTTGTTATCAGGGTGTGCACGGTATAGATAAGTTAGGCATAACAAAACCACAACATGAAAAAAATAATCCAAATACTAATCATAGTTCTTCTTTTGGCTGTAATTGGTCTCTTAATATGGTTTGGACTTAACCGACTTGTGACGACTATAGAAGCAAGTGATTCAAACATTATTTCAACGATCATAACGGCATGTGCGACAATACTTGTTGGACTAGGTGCTGTAATTATTTCTCATAATCGAATAAAAAGTCGGGACCGTGAAGAAAAACACCGTGACACTAAGATTGAATTGTACAAAGAGTTTAATGAATTCTTCTATCGTGTGCTATCCGGAGCGAGCGAAAAAACAACTATAAAAGCTCCAACCGAACAAGAAGTAATTGACTTTATGTCCGAATTCAAGCATAATTTAATTTTAATCGCATCTCCCGAAGTTATTAAAGCTATGATCGAGTTTGAAAACAAATCGGGTGAAGGGAATAAAAGAATTCTGATTTATATGGATGATCTATTGAAAGCAATGAGAAAAGATGTTGGATTGCCAACTAGACAATTAAGCAAGCGCGAATTGATTCAAGTTTTCCTTACATCTGAAAGTCGACATGAAGTTCAAAAAATAAAAAAATGAATATGCCTAACACGGGCTACAAACAATGCGGGTTACTCGCTTCGAACGGATCGCTTTGGGTTTGAAAATCTATTTGTAACTTCGAAAAAACAAGTTGGGTCGTGCGCCGCACTGTTCGTAGCCCGATCCCGTTATACGCAACGACTGTATGGCTCGAAAGATGCCCATAGTTTGAAAGCCATACTGTGTTAACCATTGCATTTAATTATCTAAAGACTTTAGAAAACATCTGTTCAATTTCAGGAAGCACCTCTCTACTTGGTCGACGTATTATTAGTTTGCGCTTGTTATTTTTAAGCAATTCCGTGAAGTGATTGTCCTCAATATTTAAGTCAACTACATAGCCTCCATACTTTATTGTAGTCCTAGCTATTTCCTGTGGAAGACTAGTTGCACCAGAAGTTCCTGCGATAAATAACAGTCCTGTATTCTTGGCAACTTTCAATGCGCTAAACTTTTTATTAGTTCGTTCATCGTAATACTCATCAAACCAGAGCACATTGGGTCTAAGCCAATTACCGCAACTGGAACATTTTAATGCTTCAATTTCATCAAGTGTCAGGTCTTCCTTTAACTCTTTACCTTTGAGTATGGAAGGAATTGGAAGAATTTCTTTACAGTCAGCCGAGCATTTTACTTCTCGATAGTTTCCATGAATTTCAAAAATTCTTTGGTTACCAGCTCGCCGATGTAGATTATCAATATTCTGTGTAATAAGATGAAATTTATCCCCTAGAAGATTTTCAATTCGCGCTATTGTTTCGTGGCTACTGTTTGGCATAGCCTCCTCAATCATTTTTTTTCTAAAAAGTGAGTATTGCCACACCTCTTCTTGATGCGCATCGAAATATTGTTTTGTACCAAACTCTTCTGGCTTATGATATTTGGTACCCTTGACCCAAATTCCGTCCGTCCCCCTATAAGTTGGAATACCACTGTCCGAAGAAATACCTGCACCAGTTAAAAACGTAATACCGTTTCGATGTTTCTTAGAACAAACTTCTTCTATTATTTTCTGTAGAGACAACATTTTAATATGGCAATAGTATGAAAAATAATGAGTTAAAGTAAATTGTACAGTTTAATTGAAGCGTATAACAGCGGCTAAAAATCATACAGCGAAGCAATCTACAAGGTTCGGCAGTTGTCTAAACGAATCCGTATCTTTAAGGTAAAAGGTTTCGCAAGATGCTGTACGCTTCCTAGCCGCGGGACGTTATAAACAATGACAAACATGATTCGATTAGCCTTTGGGGTACTACTTTTTTTAGCAAGTTGCACAAGTGCGCAAGACACCGGTTCCACGAACTGGCCTGAAAAGCTTCGAAATCTAGAAATTGGATTGGAGGTTACACATTCAACTGATACAGTTTTTGCTACTATTAACACTAAAGACCCCGAAAAAAGAGGTCGGTATCAAATGAAATTTACGACATCGGTTGAATCCATAAATGAAGATTTAGAGATCGTAGAATTTGGCGCATATTTCTGGGAGAATGATAAGTGGGTACTGAGATCAATTTACGACCGTCCATTTAACAAGGAGGAATTTATTAAATGGTACAATTCTCAAGATGGTAAAATAAAACTTGGTAAAAAGTACTCGGATAATGATAATTGGTTGGGCAAATCCAATTCACTGAACGGTAACACATACAAGGCACTATTATATTTCATTGCTAAAAACCCCAAAGGAGAGCGGTTCGTTGGAGCGAAGGAAATTATTGGTGTAATGAAAATGAAAGGATAAGTTTATAACATCAACTAAAAGCCACGGGCTGAACAACTACACTCAAGAAGCCCGCGTCTCCTAGTTGAGAAACGTTATGGTGCATAGACTAAAACAAACCTGAGTATGATATTCCCACTTTCATTAAAAAGACATATTGTTTTTAGCCAAGATGAATTTCCAATTTCATCAGAAAAGTATATCACAAACCATATTGAAGAATACATGACGCAATTTGGAATGATGAAAAATCGAAGAGCAGATAACGAATTGTTTTATTTGAACATGGATCCAATCAAGTCTATGGCAAGAAGAAGCTTGATGCGGAATCTTTTGATAAGAGTAGAAGTGATAGATAATAAAGTGAAAATCACGTTGGAAACGGCGGTAATTCTACATTTTGTTATTTCATTACTAAGCTTTGTAGTACCGTTATTTTTACCCCCTAGTGATGGTAAAATTTTCATCCCTATATTAGTTGTTTCCTTGATAGGACTGAACTATGGAATCATCTTCATTGTTCTTAATACATATAAGAAGGAAATTAGAGAACTCGTTTGGTCTTTGAAATAATGAACGCACCATACATAGAATAAACCCAAGCGCCAAAAGCACTATATTTATTAGGCACCTGTGCCTATTTGCGGGCCGTTAGTGGTAATTAATAATCACTGTTTGCCTTAATAAAATAATTGACAAGAATGACAATTAAACATTTCGAAGAAATAGACCTAAATAACTTATCTGATTATTATTCTAAAGAAATTAAACTCAACGGAAATACAGTCAACGTTGATCTAAATTTTGATTCAGCCACGCTCACTGAATCAGATGTAAATAACTTGAATAATGTATTTAACTTACTTCAAGATTTATTGAAAAATTCATTGACTTGGATTCAACAAGATTTGCGAACAGGTGTTGATGTGCAAGAATATATAAATTTTCATCTTGAAGATTTTTTTGAAGAGGAGCCTGAGGAAATTCTTGTTGGTACAGATAAGAGTTTAAGTAATCAAGATCGATTTCTTCAAACTCTGCATGTAAGTCGAATTGGTATTTATCCTTCAACCAAAGATAATTATGTAGTTATGGACTATATGACGAATGAAGATTTGTCAAATTATATTCTTGTCATTAATGTAAAAAGCGATCTTAATCTTAACTACATTACAATAGAAAGTTGATCTGCTGCTAACAGTGGCTACAAATCAAGCCGCAAATAACTATATTCGAGAGTCGGCTCGCTTCGTAGCCACAAACCGTTAGGCATAATTATGAGAAAACTACTTTCAACCATATTAACTATTCTTTTCGGAGTCCAAATTGTGATTGGACAAACCAACTTAAATCAATTCAAAGATTGGGATAAGATTATTATCGTAGATGCTTATGGCGGCTGGTCTCATTTCAATAATGAATTTCAAATTGAGAGAAGTAACCTGTCGCTTACGCCTGTCAATAATTCTGACTCGGTTATAAAAAAGGTTGACCCTATATTGATTGAAAAATTATTTAACTCATTTACAACTGACAAAGAAATTGTAGATGATCCTCTCAAGATTTTTGGAAAAGATTCACTTTGGCTGATTACTAATGCTGAACTGCTCTGGAATGAATACAGTAAAGACAAAGGACAATCAAAAGAGATTGATTCAATTGCAATTAATAAACTTAAGGATTATCAAAAAGTAAAGAAAGTTGTTTGGTCTCTTCAAGGTCATCATTGGACAGATGACTACCCATTTTCGCAGATCTCAATTATTAAAAATCAAGACACATTGGTTATGAATTCTTATGGGCAATACCCATTCATGATGCCTTGGTCTGTGGATGGGAAACCAATATTTAATTCTGAGATCCCCACAATCATTGGGGAAATTTTGCCTGATAGTATAAAGTCAAACAAGCAAAGACTTTTGGGCACAAATTTCAATTATCACTTAGTTGAAAATGTGTATAGACGATATATTGAAAATGAAGTAGAATTTGTGAAGGCAACGAATAAATATTCTGGTAGGTTTAAAACTCTTTCCAAACACTTTGAAATTGTTGATGCCGAAATGTCAATGATGGGTTCAATAGAATGGGGAGGATTTATTGCAGCTAATTGCTTAGAAATTATCTTAAAAGACTCTACCGTCTCAAACAATGTTCAATTTTCAACTGTTTTTGGCAGGAGATTATTTCTTCACCCAACAAGGCCAATTATTAGGAAAAAAAATAATATTCTCGCCCTTTTAAAAGGCAACCCAGTATTTGAATATTGCTTAGAAAATGAAAAATCTAAAGGTGAAATCCATTTTGTTAATCGAAAATCACTTAGCAATCAAGCGAAAAGAGAGTTTTTGAGAGATGTAAAGACCAGTGGGCAAGAAAAATCAAAATACAAAGGCAAATTTCGAAAGGCTATCTTTTTTGAATTAACAGAATATAGAGATAACAAAAGGAGTTTTTCCAGATGGATTTTTCTTCAAGACGGTACTATTATTCTTTGGCAACTAGAAGGGGATTACTTAATGAATTTGCCTAACGAATATTCAAACGAAAATGGATATATCTGCAAGGAGATTGATCAAAATGAAATAAAAACTATACCCAACTACAAAAAAACATAGGTATTAATGAATAGTACGAAACTCATATTTAAATCAAGACCTTCTTACCTTTGGGTTGTTGCAATAATAGGAGCAAGTATATTTGTGCCTCTAATTAATCACCATTCATATACCATTGAACATATCGTTATCAGTTCATTAATGATTTACATTGTCAGTATATTTTCTGTAAGAAGCTTTAATTTTTACGCTACTCATTTCAATCGAATTTATCCAGCACGATTTGGCTTTATAAAAAGGAACACAGGATTTGATTACTCAGAACTATTCGTGGTAGAGGTGCGAAATAGAAAAGAGCCATACCAAAGACCATATGTGATATTTCACTTTAATGAAAACAAAATGAAAAGTAAGTTCTTCAGCCATCGCGCATTCATTTATAAAAACATTGAAGAATTGACCCCACTACTCAAATGTTTAGTTGAACAAAATGTGAAAGTGAAAGTTAACATGACAAAGGAATTTAAGGACGACTATGATGAAATAGTTGGACTTATTGGGGGAATCAATACAAATCGTAACGGACAAACTAAAGACTATTAAACCGCGCTATGGGATTTCAGAAAACTCCGAATTAAGAAGTGCATAACACAAACGGATTCAATATTTCAATCTAATTGGTAGTCAAATAAATCCGAGTTTTTTATCAGAAAAACAACAAAAAACTGTCAACGTTTTTGATAATTGAACTTAGATTTTTTAGAAAAGGATTCATTTTTTCATGGAGAAGAATTGACTATCTTCAGCACATTAAATAGAATCATATGAGAATTATTTGCTTTATTTTCTTTCAGTTATGTATGAATGGACTTATGTCCCAAACGACCTTTATGACTACGGAAGGGTCTGTAAAAGCGTATCTTGAAGAAGGATTATTGCAAGCTTATTCTATACCTTATGCTGCTCCACCAATTAATGATTTGCGGTGGAAAGAGCCAAAGCAACCAGCGCAGCATGAAGCGGTTTGGGATGGAAAAAATCATTCCGATATGAGTGCCCAAATTCGAACAAAAGTAATTGGAGGAACAGCTCCTTTTGGAACCGTTGTGGGAAGTGAGGATTGTTTGTACCTCGATATTGTGACCCATGAAAATCGCGCTACTGTGCGCCCTGTTATCGTCTGGATTCATGGTGGTTCTAACATTGCTGGAACAAAATCAGATGAAGTGTATGAAGCGCACAGCCTTGCCCGTAATACTGATGCGGTTGTTGTAAAGGTTAATTATCGATTAGGTATTTTTGGTTCTTTCTATCACCCCGAACTGCATGAAAATGATACCGTAAGTGCATCCGGTAATTACACATTGCTAGACCTTGTAGCAGCATTGAAATGGATTCAGGCGAATATCGAAAGTTTTGGAGGAGACCCAACGAATGTAACATTGGTGGGAGAATCGGCTGGATGTATCAATATTTGGTCTTTACTCTGCTCTCCTTTGTCAAACGGCCTTTTTCATAAAGCGGTTTGTCTTTCAGGTCTCCCGAATATCCAGTCCGCTAAAAAGGCGTATAAATATGACGAGGAAATAATTCAAAAACTATTCATCAAACAAGGAAAGGCAGCAGATAAAAAAGCAGCAGGCAAATTACTCAAAAACCTACCTTCCGACAGTTTGGCCTCTTTTTTATACGGTTTAAGCACATCCGAAATCTTGTTAGCAACAAAAGGTTTTTCACATCATTTCATAGCAGATGGATATACTTTAAAGGAAAGTGGGTTTTCGACGATGAAGAAAGATAATGTTGTACAAATGCCGATCATTGTTAGTATGACAGGTGAAGAAGCAAGTTATTTTGGAGTTGAGAAAGCACTGGGTTTAACCAGTGAGGAATTGTGGGAAATTATCAATACAAATGAAAATATTCAAGACATTGAAAAATTTGTATCAAGCGATAAGTATAATAAATACCGCAAAAAAGTCACTAGGCAAAGTTGCTTATTGCACAAACTTGTGGAATTATACCTTAAAAAATACGAAAGAAGCAATTCCGAAATTTACCGTCTTCAGTTTGAAGCTACTCCCGGGAAATCACCATGGAAAGAAGTTTTTATGGCAACGCATGCCTCCGATCTCATCTATCTTTTTGATAAAAGGAGTTTTAATGCGCCCCATTTTTTCACTTTTCTTGAACCCGAAGACCAAGCACTTTTTGAAAAACAGGTGAAACAGTACCATGCCTATCTCAAAAACTTCATTCGAACAGGAAAACCGGGAACCGTTAATGGGTTGGAGTGGCCGGTTTGGAATAAAAAAGATTCCGATGTTATTCATTTAAAAACGGATCATTTTCAATTAGGCGAATAGTTCAAACCATTAATTGCAACAAACAAAAAAGAACACAGAATGAATTACAAGATTTTTAGTCTAGTAATCGGTTTTACAATTTGGCTTTTGGCAACAATTGCCTTCAGAGTGGTAGGACACCATTTCTTTCTTACCGATAACGCCATCGTTCTAACGGGACTTTACGTAGCGGTAGTTCCAATTTTGGGACTTGTGGCAACGTGGGTTTTCAATAAATACAAATTGAGCAAATTACAAGCAATTCAATCGGCGGCCATCATGGTTCTTCCTGGGATGGTATTCGATACTTTTTGTATTGAGTTTTTTGCGTGGGTATTTCCAAATTTACCCGAAACAGACGGTGCTACGTTTGGCTCTTGGTTAATGTGGGCATATGCAACCGTGCTAATTTTTGGACTACTCAGAAAGGAGAAAAAATAAAGTGGATTTCTAAATGGTTGGTTTCTAATTCGTAGGATCAACGGGCAGGGGGGATTGGAGGCGTTTATCAGTTATCGAAGGTGCGTCTTCCATCAGATAAAATGTATCTTTACCAGAAGTAAAAACGCATGGGACACAATCACGACCATCATCACGGAGGCGCAGAGAATAATCTCAAAATCGCATTCTTCATCAATGTGGGCTTTACCATTTTTGAAATCATCGGTGGATTGTACGTTAATAGCGTTTCCATCGTTTCTGATGCTGTACACGATTTAGGAGATAGCCTATCACTTGGAACAGCTTGGTTTCTCCAACACAAATCCAAACAGAAAGCGGATAAGAAGTTTTCGTTTGGTTATGCGCGATTTTCGCTGCTGGGTGCACTCATCAATAGTTTGGTGCTGATTGGAGGATCTATTTTTGTGGTCTCGGAAGCGATTGATCGAATTATTCACCCAGAAAGTTCCGATGCTGGAGGAATGATGATTATTGCCATCATTGGAATGGTGATCAATGGATATGCCGCATGGAAATTAAGTGGCGGTAAATCCCTCAATGAAAAAGTGATGACCTGGCACTTGCTCGAAGATGTTTTGGGATGGGTGGCGGTGTTCATCGTGTCGGTTGTTTTGCAATTCAAAGACATTCAATACCTCGATCCAGCGCTTTCCTTGTTGATTACGATGTACATTTTGTGGGGAGTTTTCAAACGATTGAAAGAAACGCTTTTCTTGTTCTTGCAGGGCGTTCCAGCCGATGTGGACATTGTAGAGATCGAATTGAAACTAAAAGAAATCGATCATGTGGAGTCATTGCATCATACCCACATATGGTCGTTGGAAGGGGAACATCATGTATTTTCGACACATCTAAAACTGGAAAATATTACAGAATTTAAGCAAGTTTTGGAAGCAAAAGAACAAGCGAAAGAACTGCTGAAAACCTATCGTTTTACGCACTATACCATCGAAACAGAGTTGGATGGAGAAAACTGCGAGTTGTGCGATTAGTTTGAAACAGAGCATTCTAGCGTCAATTAATACAAAGTTAATCTCGACTTCATCATTTTATTTTATTACACGCGTACTTTCGGGGAAAATCCTAAAACCCTATGAAAACGCTTATTCTGAGCATTGCGTTCTTGCTATTAAGTACAATGATTTCGCATGCCGCCACTGAACATTATACATTGGCTTTTCGTGACGATCCAGCTACTACTATCGTAATCGGTTGGAGCGGTGATAACGGAACGATTCACTATGGCTTGGCCGATTTTGGCACCAATTATTCAAGCTATCCATACACGCACAACTCCGATCGAACAGGGGGAGCACATGGAATCACGCGCCATTTTGCGCGATTAACGGGGTTAAATCCGAATACACTGTACTATTTTGTTATTCAAGATGATGCGGGGCAAACCAGTCAACGGTTTTATTTTAGAACACTTTCAGATGATCGAAATGATCCAGTTTCGTTTATTTCTGGAGGAGATACCCGCGATGGATTTTCTCTTTTTGGAGCCTATATCGAGAATTGCCCAAGTGGCGACTGCGTTGAAAAGAGAAGAGATGGAAATAAGTTAGTAGCGAAAATTCGTCCCGATTTTATTGCGTTCACAGGTGATTTTGTAATGAATCAAATTACATCGAATACGCAAAATGAATGGTCAAGCTGGCTCAACGATTGGCAACTCACCATTACACCAGACGGACGTTTGACTCCTGTTACTTTCTCAAGAGGAAATCACGAAGATATGTTCGATGTCCACGAAATGTTTGATATCCCATACGATGAATACTATTCGTTGAATATTCATGGTGGATTGATTCGTTTGTACATGCTGAATTCAGAATTGGATGCGTGCACGGACATTGGGCAACTGAATTGGTTCACGAATGATTTACAAACAAACACAGGAACGGCAAATGACCCAGAGTGGAAGTTTGTCACCTATCACGTTCCGACCCTTGCCATTGGGAAAGATGGCGATCTTCGACAAGATCAGATGGACTGCTGGGTGCCATTAATGGAGCAATATGGAGTTCGTTTGGTGATGGAATCCGATTCTCATAGCACGAAATGGACATATCCAAGCAAGAAAAACGCAACAGGCGATGATTTCGAAGTGGCTCAACAACCTTTCGACGGAATCGTGTATATCGGAGAAGGACAGTGGGGAGCACCTCACCGAGATATCTATTACACGGGAGCAAATGCGAAACTATTTGTACGCGATGCAGGGACATTTGATAACTTCTTCTTTATTCGCGTAACCAAGGAGGAAACAACCATTCAGAGTGTAAAGTTTGAAAACGTCAATGGTGTTTTTTCCATTCTTGACAATGAGCTAGGAACAGGTTTGCCATCAAATGCCGTGTTATGGAATCCACCCAATGGAAATCAAGTTGTACTGACAAAACCAATCAATACAAGTTCATTGGGAGAGAAAGAGTTGCTTGCGACAAGCGTATACCCAACCATTGTTGAGGACGAAATAACGATCGACTTTGGTCGTGAAATCTCAGCTGCGGAAATTGAAGTGTATTCCAGTTTGGGTAAGAGATGTTACACAAAACGCGTGGATCAACTAACAGAGAAACTCACAATTCAGTGGGATGAGGTCTGTCAAGGAATATGCTACCTCTACATCAAAATGGAGGATGGTAAAACAGAGTCTCACCGATTGGTCGTTCAAGGGAAGTAGATTTTACTAAAAATTAATACGTCTCTAATCCACACGCAATAAGCAAACTGCATTTTTGCAGCGAGAAAAAGGCGATCTATTTCGATCGTTGATACTAAAAATATTTATCTACTAACTGAAAACCAACCATGTCTAATTTTACTACTTTTTTAGTTTCAATACTTCTGACTTTTGGCGCATTCGCGCAATGCGATTCGATTACAATCGACACAGATTTAATCATTTCTTCAGATGATCTCATGAGCGGAACATACGTCGTAAATGGAGATTTTGTGATTCAATCTGGAGTCACAGTTTTTGTAAATCCGTATACAGCCGGAGCTTGTGGCGAATTGAAAATTTATGCAAACAATATTACAATCAATGGAACCATTAACGGCGATTATGCAGGATATACGGGTGGCGCAGGTGGAGGAAA
>JABXHO010000008.1 GCA_013373595.1 Flavobacteriales bacterium
AATCCACCGCGAAATCGCGCAGCCAATCGGCAAAAATGAATTTTCCATGTTTGTAATCTTGCATGGTCGCACCCGTTAATGGCAAGGTCTGATCTACGAGAAAGTAAAAATGACACAACAAGTCATAGACTTTTTGATTGTAGCCATTTACGGTGTCGTCGCTCGTCCATGCGGCAGGATATGCTGGATCATTTGTCTCATTTGGAATGAGTACGAGGTATTTTTCAACGTAGTCGAGGTAATCGTCTGGGCTTGTTGGCCATCCGTTGCCATCAAAAACGTTGTCGATGGCATGATAAAGATCAGGATTGAGTTCGGCGTTTCCTCTTCTCACAGCAATTTGCAGGGATGTTTCTAATGCGAGACTGAAAGCTTTATCTTCCTTAATTTGCTTCTTTAGTTCTTTGTACGCTTTTGTGGTTTTGGGCCACTTTGGGTTTGATTTGTTCATAATGGTTATGTGTTTATTCGACATGAGTCTTTCCGCAAGGTATTGACACCTATTGGTTTTGTGTAGGGTAGAAATACCTGAAAGGGGAATTGCGTAAAATCACTATATACAGGACACCACTGTTGACATTATCAGGTAACTATTCCGTCGAAAAAGGTGATACAACACCTCGTTGATCTGGTCTTACGACTCAGATAAAACACACTCATGAACAAGAAATCATGACAGGCTTGATGATTATTTAGCCATTAAACCACTTTTTGTATCCTGCTTCCAAGATGAAGCACACCGCGATAATTGAAAAGGCAATGATCACGCTGATACGGTTTGCCGAATACTGCTGAACGACTAGCGCTCCCAAAGCGAAGGTACACGCCAAAAAGCCAAACAACGGAATGATCCGTGAAGCGTTCAACTTTTTCGCTAATCGAAATCCTGTTAAGTTGACAATGGCAAAAATGAGCAAGAAACCAACACTACCCGTTGTTGAAATGCTTTCCAAGTTGAGACTGTTCGCTAGCAGCAAAGTTGCAATCGATGTGATTATCAACCCTACGGGTTGGCTCCACAGTTTACCTGTAAGTTCATGCGGTAATTCATCGTCTTCTGCGATTTCATAACTCACGCGTGAGCCGCCGTACAATGACGCATTAATCGCCGAAAAAGTGGAAATAAGTGCCGCAATGGTAATGACGGTAAATCCAATTTTACCCGTAATTGGCTTGGCAGCTTCTGCCATCACGTAATCTTCTGCTTTAGCGATGACATCAAACGATAATGATCCAACGGTAATGATGGCAATAATCACGTACAATAGAATCACGAAAATCACTGAAATATAATACGCCTTGGGAATGTTCTTTTTGGCATTTTTAATGTTTGGTGCCGCATTGGCAATTAGCTCAAACCCTTCGTAGGCGACAAAAATCACCATTCCACCTGTGATTATATTCATGGGGGATTCCCAATTGCTCACAGAGAGTTGTGTCAAATTTTCGTTCCCGATTAGTCCATAAACACCAATAAAGACAAAGGTGATCAAAATAACGAGCTTGATGAATACGGCATACGTTTCGATCACACTCACGACTCTCGCGCTATAATAATTGACGATTGTGGCCAGAATGATAATGGCATTCGTATACACGTAAAAATCGATGTTACTGTCGCCTGTTATGGAAAGTAAATTGGGTGCATACGACCCGAAAGCGGAGGCATACAACGCCAACATGATGATATAACTCACCCAGAGCAAATTGTTCATGGCTCCACTAAAAACTCCTTTCTGAAATCCTTCGTTGATGAATCGAACAGTACCGCCAGAATCTGGGAATTTAAGCGATAATTTCACATAACTATACGATGTGATTAAGGCGAGAAATCCCGCAATTAAAAAGGCAACGGGTGTTGCTCCACCCGACAAGGAAACGGCCAAACCGAGCACTGCGAAAATACCTCCGCCCACCATTCCACCGATTCCGATGGATAACGCGCCTCTTAAACTGATTTCATCATTATTGGAACTCATAAGTTGGTAGTTTTTCTTCGGTAAACAATGTGAATACCGAAGGTGCAAAATACAAAAACCCGCAAGAAGCGGGTTTTCATATTATGTTATTGTTTTCTTAATCCTTTTTCACGTACTCTTCAAATGAATCGAGTTTTGGTGCTTTGAGTTCCATTTTACTCAACTGAGCCTGGTACTTCTTCAATGCTCCAGATCGGATACCAGCCATACGGTCGCGAGCATCTTGCATGCGCTCTTTGATTAAAGCAACTCCTTCCAATTGCGATGCTGTTGGAGGTCCATAGTTGCTCCCAATTGTGCTATACACTTCTCCCAAATCTTCACGCAACTGATTCTCGGCACGTCCAACATAGTTGTCTCCCGTTGTAATAACCAAGTCTTTGCGCAACTCTTCCATTGCATCCACGAGCTTACCTCCAGTTTTTGCCAACTTTGGCTTCATGTTAGCCATCATTTTCGCGTGACTCGTCCATGTATCTAATTCATAGACCATGTACGCCAATTCTTCGTTTAAATTGTACAATTCTTTGGTCGTTGCTTCCTGACGTTTTCTTTCCGCTAATGTAAACACCGATTGTTGTGGATACGCCACGTCGATTGTTGTTTTGAAGGTTTTCTTTCCTTTTTCGATTACAATTGTGTACGTTCCAGCAGGCACACGAGGCGCAAACATCCCACCTCTTGAGAATGTTTTTCCTGATGCCGATTTAGGCGCAGATCCATTAAAGTTCCAATAAACGAGGTTCAGCCCTTTTGTTTTTCTAGGCGAAAGTGACGCTACGAAATTCCCGTCTTTGTCCAGTACTTTCATGCGCATCTTACCGAAGGTATGACGCTTTGCCATATAATAAGCAATGCGCGCACCGTTCGATGGGTTCGCACCAACAAACTGCGTCTCCGTGCTTGTTCCTCCAAACGTGCTTTCCTCATTCATGTAGAAAGTTGGCATATCCATAAAGTGTACTTCTTCTGTTATGACTTCTGGTGTAATTTGTCTCAATGGTGAGATATCGTCCAGGATGATGATTCCACGACCGTGTGTTCCCAAGATCAAATCATTTGTTTTTGGATGCATTTCCATGTAGTGGACAGCCGTTGCTGGCATGTTATTCTCGAATTTCATCCAGTTTGAACCACCATCAATGGAAACATACAATCCGAATTCTGTTCCTAAGAAAAGAAGGTTTGGGTTCTTCAAATCCTCTTGAAACGAACGGGCAAATCCGTAGATATTTTCATCTGCCAATGATGTCCATGTTTTCCCGAAATCCGTCGTTTTGTAGCAGTAAGTATTCCCGTCATTCTTCGTATGACCATCAAACACCGCATAAGCCGTTCCTTTATCAAACACACTCGCTTCAATGTGGTAGCACCATGTATTCGCAGGAAGATTTGCCTTCAACAATCCTTCAGTCACATTTGTCCATGATTTCCCACCATCTTTTGTGATTTGAACATTTCCATCATCTGTCCCTACCCAGATCACCTTTTCATCCAAGGATGATTCTGCAATCGTGAAAATGGTACAATGGTTCTCCGCTCCTGAGTTGTCCTTGGATAAACCTCCTGATTCGGCTTGATTTTGCTTCGAAGGATCATTTGTTGTGAGGTCTGGCGAGATTTTCTTCCATGTATCTCCTCTGTCGTTCGAAACATGCACAAATTGACTTCCCACATATAAACGATCAGGGTTGTTGCTGCTTGTTGTGATGGGTGCATTCCAATTGAAGCGTAGCTTCGGATCACCTTTTACGGGAAATGGTGTAATTACTTTTGTTTGTCTGATGTCATCATCGTAGCGCCAAATCGTTTCTGCTCCCTGCATTTCAGAGTACATGATGTTTGGTTTAGTTGGATGCGGATAGACACGGAATCCATCTCCAACACCAATCACTTCCCAATCACGTGCTTCTACTCCGCCTGGACTTTTAGACGGTCCAAACCAACTTCCGTTATCTTGTAGTCCTCCGTAAATATTGTACGGCTCTTGGTTATCGACAGAAACATGATAGAACTGGGAAATCGGCAAGTTCTCGATTCGTTCCATCGTTTCGCCTCTGTTTAATGAACGGTACAAACCACCATCAGTTGCGGAGAATAATTTATCTGGATCTGTCACATCGAACCAAATATCGTGGATATCAGGGTGCATTGACCCAAGGCTTTTGAAGGTATTTCCACCGTCGCGACTAATTGAGCCAAACAATCCTGCTTTTGCCACTACATCTGGATCAGTTGGGTGCACAACAACGCGAGAAAAGTAGAAAGGACGCACGGTCAACCCGAAATCGGAATTCGTGTGTTTCCACGATGCACCGCCATCTTCTGATCGATACATCCCACTTTTGTTTTCGTCTTCCGACTCAATTGCTGCGTACATGATATTCGGTGAAGAAGGTGCAATTGCAATCGCCATTCTTCCAAGTTGTCCTTCCGGGAATCCATTGTGAATCTTGTTCCATGTTTTTCCTCCATCTGTTGTTTTGTACAGCGCACTTTTGTCTCCTCCAGAACTAAACGACCATGCCGTTCGGCGGTGTTCCCAAAACGCTGCATACATGATGTCGGGATTGGTTGGGTGCATCACCAACTCAGAACAACCTGTTTTTTGGTCGATGTAGAGGATTTTCTCCCATGTTTTTCCTCCGTCGGTTGTTTTGAATACGCCTCTTTCTTCGCTATCACCCCAGAGTGCGCCAAGAACTCCTACGTATACAACATCACTATTTTCTGGGTGAATTTGGATCGAGCTGATACGTTCAGATTTCTCCAAGCCCATTTTTTTCCAATTGGTTCCTCCATCGTTTGAGTGATAGATTCCATCTCCAACCGATGTACTGTTTCGCGTCCAAATTTCTCCTGTTCCCACCCAAATGCTCTTGTCTGGATTTTGCGGGTCGATTGCGATTGTACCGATTGATTGACAATAATCGTCAAAAATAGGGCTAAACATCACTCCACCATCTTGTGCTTTCCAGACTCCACCACCGGCTGTTCCGATGTAGATCACTTTGTTATCCGTTGGGTGTCCTTCAATATCGCTCACACGACCACTCATCAGCGCGGGACCGATATGACGTGCTTTCAATCCTCCGAACAGTTCATTTCCTTTCAAATCAGACAAAGATTGTCCGAACACGGTTGTAGTCAGCACTAGTAAAAGTGCCGTTAAAATTTGTTTCATAGTCAGTCTTTACTCGTGATGTGATCTGCCTCCTACCCTGGGAATGCAAAGATTTCATCTTCTACTTCGGGGTTCAATTCGATCTCTTCCAATTCGATTGTTTGAGACCCCATTTCTCCATAAGAAGTTTCGATTGAGAACGGGAAATACAAACCATCAACCTCCTGATAATCACTTAATGTTGTTGTAATTACTGTACCAGCAGCAGGGCCAGAAGACATCGTCATTTCCGAGCGCAAATGAGCAAACGTTTCCGCATCGAAGTAATCGTATTGTACTTTTGGTTTTTCTTCTCCATCTACCAATTCCGTTCCTTTGGTGATCATAATTTTGTAGCATTCGACACCATCTACTGTTTCTTTTCCAATCAATTCAATCGTATGTCCTTTATCATTATAATCGAGATAAGCATTTGGAAAATCTTGCGACTCGCGCTTTTTGTTCTCTGTTTCTTCAGAATCAGCAAGCTCCGCTTTCATTGTCATTTGGTTGGTATTCCATAGGTTTTCACCATCAAAACATCCCTGATAGAATTGCATTCCCATTACCTCGGCAACAGTCGCTGAACGTCCATCGGCCATTTCCCACATTTCAAAAGGAAACGAAGTTTCCTGAATGGTAAACTCACCAACTGCTCGTTGTCCTTTCAATTCTCTCCAGGCCTCTTTTCCACCTGATACTTCCAAGTATGCGTCTATTACCTGGTCGGCTGTCATTTCCTGAGCAAAACTCATAACTGACATTGACATAAATGCTATTGCTGCTACTAGTACTTTCATAATCGTGTCTGTTTTTAATCTGAACCTAAAGGTATGAAGAGAAAGCTCTGTTGATCAGCAAAAAAGTATGAGCGGTTCAATTAGATGGATTGGTTGTGAATAAGTTGAGGGTGTGTGGCAAAAACTTCTACCACAGTTTTACATTTGCATATCTCACATTTCGCTGAAAACCTGGCGCATCAGAAAAATCACACTTCATAACGAATAGACCATTTTGTGTGATGGTAGACACATCAACAAAAGTAAAACTCTCCTTTCCTCGGTATTCTTTTTTCTCTACTATTTTTCCTTCCATTGAAATTTTTTCCAAATACGCATTTCTGCCATCACCATCAGAATGAACAACATAGAGATGATGATCATGTAACGCAGAACGTCTCAACCATGGCATTCTAAAACCAAACCTATGTATAACTTCTATCGTATGTTTCCATTTAATTTTACCACTTTCATCTATCCCAATTGGGTTCAATTCCGAAAAATATTCAATTGAAGAACCTTTTGAATTGGTAAACGTTTCAAGGAGGCCTCCAACTGCTACAACGGTTTTAGTAGAATCGTCAAACATAATTTCTGAAATTTGAAAATCAATCGACGATGGTTTTCTTGGGAAACGTGTTGTATGTTTACCATACATTTTCAGGATTTCTTTGTTCAGTATCTTTCCTTGATAATCGAGCTTCAAGGCATAAATCCCATTCTCTCCTTTTTTACTATAATCCCCTACAACTAAAAAATGCTTCTCAAATTGAAAAATATTCTCGGAACTTAACCTCATCTTTTCGTCAAAATTGACTTGAAATTCGGTTATCTCACCATCAATTGCCAACACGTACTCAGCAACTTTAGTTTTGGAATTGAGTTTATGACCAAATATAACAAGACCTTCTCCGAACAAATTCTTAGAAGTACTTAAATAGTAATCCGAACCAATCTCTACCTTTCTCTCTTCTTTTAGTTCAAGATCTTCCGAAATTTCTGCTGCCCTAATCAACGTTTTTTTTCCGCGTTTTTCTCTAGCGTATTTAAATGGAACTCCGTTAAACGTGCTTAAGGTGTATTCTTTCGACTGAAAATCGATGTACGGTTTAAATTCGTTGGATATCGTATTTTCTGACACTTCAAGATAAACATAGGACTTTGACGAATTACTTAATCTCTGGAAAAGCAGCGCCTCTTTTCCTTCCAACTCTATAACTGAATGAAAAGAAACGATATCATCTCCAAGCTTTGAAGAAAAGGTGCTTTCTGCTACCGCCTCATTTGCTGAGTTTCGTTTCTCAATTGTAAATTCATTCTCGTTTTCCTGAATTAAAAAGTAGAAGTCTTTGTTAAGAGATACGGCTACATTAACGTGTTCTTCTGAACCTTTCATGCTAAACTCATCTACTAATGCATTCGTTTTTTGATTGTAAATTCGTAAGGTAAAAGACCTTCCAAAAGTTGAACTTGTGAAGAAAAAATGATTGTTGCTTCCTACTATGTATTGAGAGAATCCATTTTTATCATCCTCAAATTCTGGACCAAAAGACAATTGGGTTTGACACCAAGAAGTTGAAAAAATGAAAACTGTAAGTGTTAAAAAAAGAAGTTTACGTGGCATAATTGACAGGTTGTATTTTCAGGTTGGTTATTCAATGTGTACCGTTAACGGGAACCCTTCAAAAATACGAAAATTTGGACAAATTATTGGAGCTTCGGGATTCAACATTCATGAACCAACTGATTTGCATGCAGAACGAGAGCACCTAACGACGGACATCAGATTGAAGTGGTATCATCATCTCAGCATGAAATCCAGATGCGGTATTCTCATAGTTTATTATTCCAGAGAGTACGGACAATCTACTTTCAATATTCTTCATCCCAATTCCTTTTTTTAGGATTGTTCCTTTCACATCAAGTCCTATTCCATCATCTTTGTAGATAATACTCAACCGATCGGCTTCTGCTAGCAATTGAATGGAAACTCTTTTGGCGCGAGCGTGCTTCATCGTATTAGTAATCAGCTCTTGAAGAATTCGGTAGACATTAATACCTTGCTCTTTAGTACAATGCATGGCTCCCTGCTTTGTGTAATTTAATTGAATCTCCCCCGATTGATTTACGGTATCCACAAGTGCTAAAATTGCTTCATGCAAGCCTAGTTTATCCAAAATAACAGGCCTTAAATTATGAGATATTTCGCGAACGCTTTGAATGGTTGCTCCAAGGAGTTCATTCATTTTGGTTGACAATCGAATGCGATTTTCCTCGTCCAATTGATTCAACAGCTGCCCCGTGTATATTTTTGTCGTTGTGAGCATGGTTCCCACATCGTCGTGCAACTCTTTTGCAATTCGCAGTCGTTCTTGTTCTTGTCCATCGATAGAGGCTTGGAGCAATTCTTTTTGATACATCAACTCCTTTTCTTGCTGGGTTCGCTCCTGCTTGAGCAGTCTTTTTTGATAGACAACAAAGAAGATGATAAACGCCAAGGCAAAAAAGAATACCAATGACATACTAATCAAAATGATTTCCATTGCTAACCCTTCTTTGGCTGTATCCATAAGGCGACCGTAAAAAACAGAATTAATAAACAATTGAATATCGAATGAAGCCCCCAAATCGGCAGGCTATCCTCGTATGTAAGTTCCACGCGACTTCCTAAATAAAACAGAACGATATTGCTACTGAAATAAAGCAACAACCCAGCACTGATCCAAAAAATGGGAATCAAATGCAAGGTCGTGTAGACTGGTCCGATGAGCATTCTGTAAAAGGAACTCAGACTTAGCGTAATAATAAGCGCGCTCGAAGTGAGTGTTACATTCGAATTAAATTCGAGTGGACTTTGCCAAAAAAGCATGTTCGCAAGCGCAAAAAGTGTAAATGAAGCTCCTAAAATGAAGAAGACCTTGTTGATTCGCGTTCTATCGAAATAAGACGAATAAATCGATAAGATGAGGAGAAATTCCAAAATAGAATACACATGATAGACGGGATGATTATTGATGTATTGTCTCCATAATAGATTAGCGACCAACTCAACAATTGCGACAACAGCAACCAAGCAGGCTAGCCGTTTTTGTGTTTTCGCTAACCTCCTCCATCGGACACATGTCACTGCGAATGGAACGACAATTAGAAAAGTCGAAACCAGACTCAAATTCTCATAGAATTGCTCATTCATTTTACTTCTTACTTTTCAATGAGCAACTATAAATCAGGTGGTTTGCAGGTAGGTGGACAAGGACGAGAATACTCAATAAAGGTTTCTTTTTGTGTCACCTCCAACACACCATGTTTGTTTAACACTCCATTTGGATCTCGCAAATGTCCAAACCCTAACACGGGCGTAAAAGAGATCAACTCCTTGTTTCCAAATTTGTTCATATCCACGCCCGGATACATCCTAATCTTTTGAATATTTGGTTCCGAAATCAATGGAGAGCTACCCGTCTCGATTTCTCTGTTTATCGCATTGATGAACTCAATCATGTCTTCATTGATAATGAATTCATGCACACGAACCATTTGATTCAAGCTCACTCCATCATCCGTTCGTGCTTGGGCGATAAATAGATCATCTATATTCATGATGTCCAATTTGTTCCAATTATCCTGAATCATTTCTTTGAATATTCCTGGGACAAATTCCGATTGAATTCTAAGTTCAGAAAAGGCAACGGGTTCAAGAGGGAAGTACATTATTTTCGTATTTCCTTTGCATGCTATTTCAAGAATGGGATAAAATGTGAAATCATCTGTTGCCTCCAACGACTTGAGAGCTAGACATATTTTCATTTTCTCAATCTCTTTCAGTTTCGTGAACAAATCGAGGAATTTATAGTCCATCTCAAAATGGTGCACCCTCCTGTGTTGAAATGAGTCTTCTTTACAGTATTCATGAAAATGATCGGCAAGCTTTAATACGCTTTGCTTTTTCCATAAACTGATGTGATTTTCATAATCAGTGGTTGTCATGCATTTTCTATTTAAATTGATATGATATTTTCCTTAATGGCTTTCATGATTAACCCTGCCGAATTTTTCACACCCAACTTACTCATCAGGTTTTTTCGGTAGCCTTCAATGGTTCGCGTACTCAAGAAAAAGTGTTCGGCAATTTCGGGCGTTGTGTGTTCTTTGGAAATTAAGCGTAGGACTTCTAATTCTCGCTTAGTTAGTTGGTAAGGGTTGTTGAGTTGCGGGACTGTATCTTCCTTTTGTTGAACTTGTTTCAACAGGACTTTCGAAACGTGTGGACTTAAATAATTTCCTTCTTCAAAAGTTGTTTTTAGTGCGATTTCCAACTCACTTTGACTGGAGTCTTTGGGTAGATAAGCATTTGCTCCTATTTCCATTAGATACGAAATCATGCGATCTTCGCCGTGCATCGTCAACATGATGATTTTCACATCAGGGTAGGATTCTTTTAGCTTCTTGATGATTTCTATCCCGTCAGAATCTCCTAGTTCCAAATCCAATAAAATGATGTCTGGAACGGTTGTTTTCAACTGGGTAAAAAACTCACGTTCACTCGATGCTTCTAACACAAAGGAAATCCAAGGGGTTTGTGACAGTAATGATTTTATTCCTTCTCGAAATAGTTGATGATCGTCGATTAATCCTACGTGAATGGTGGCGTTCTCTGAAGTCATATAACATCTGGCTATGCTTCTAATATAAACGTTTGTTTGCAGATTCCTTTCCGAGGACATGGAAAAAAGGTATAAAGAAAAAATCCCAAGCACAGAAGCTTAGGATTTTTAGGTCGATGGAATTGAAATGGCTTAATCCATTTGCATTTTATGTCCTTGAGGCCACAAACCGACTTTAGCGCTAACAGGTCGATCGACAGCAACCCATGTGTACAGTCGTTCAGTATCCAATTCGATTTTCACTCTTGAGTCGTGAATAACCAATGTGTTTCCAACTGTTATGTATGATACGTTGTCTCGACGGTCGTTGTTTAGAACTACTGAACACACTCCAGAAGGTGCTTCATCAGCCATGATAATTTCGATTTCACCTTCAATCTTAACGATGAAATTCGCATATCCTTTGACGTGTAGATGTAAAGGAGTCAATGCCAGAAGTGTTGCTTCTCCCGGAATTTTCACTCGGAATCGGTGTTCGTAAAGATCAAATTTCATTCCTTCTCGTGCTCCTTCCCAAACGAATTTTTTAAGATTTGCCATGATAGTTATTTTTTAAGTTAAGTCTCCTACTCTGTTTCAGGTTTTCGGAATCCCCCGTGTTGTTATCAATTGATGAAACAAAGGTGGGGAGTTGAACGCCCAGAAAATAGACCAGAACTACGGGAAATCCATTTGCGGGAAATACGGGGTTGATGATTTAGCAAACGTACAACCTCATCCTTCTTGGTGTCGGATTAAAACTTGACCCGATAAATCAGGTTGGGAACAAGCGATAACTGTGTGAACTGCTCCACTTTGTTGTTTCTCTCATTGTAGTATTCTGAAACAACCGCTTGGTGATTCGTCAGGTTTTGAACATCTATTTTAATGGAGTGACTTGTGTTTTTCATATCTACTCTGTACGTCAGTCCCAGGTTTAAGAAGAAAATGTCTTCGCCTTTTGCCGAAAGAGGTCGATCGTTTTGATAAACGGTGTAACCATTTGCTTGAGATGCTGCCAAATCAATGGGCGTGTATCTATTTCCTCCAATGAGGGAAACTTTGGTATTCACGCCGAAGGTCTTGTTCTTCTTTTTCCCAAACTTGAATTCTTTTCCGAGTAAAATATTGGATGCGTAATTGGCATCATAGCGAGAACTACGTTCGATGCCATCCAATGCGGTATAGGTTGATTTATACAACGATCCCGTTACTAGGAAATAAAAGTTATTACTGAAAAAGCGTTCGAGTGTGAGTTCTGCTCCATAGTTTTTCCCTGTTCCTTCGTTCACTAATTCAATATCTGGAATACCTGAGGAGGAATTGATGAGCGAGTAGCTGCTGGTTGAGTCGTTGTGCACTGGAATATTGTACAAGTGCTGATGATACACCTCTGTTTTCACGTGGAGATTTTCACTCAATTGAAAGCCGTAGCCCGCAACAAAATGATTGCTCTTAGACAGCCCTAAATTTCGATTGGGCGTCCAGTACGTTCCATCAGGCTGCAATTCGTTGTACAAATACGAAGAAATGCTCTCTGCTCGACTATGCATTCCATACCCCAAGGATACCGTATGTCGAGCTGCAGGTTTCCACTTTACCCCAAATCGAGGTTCGATAGCGCTGCTATTATTGAGAAGGAAATTGGTGTAATGCATTCCCGAAACAAATGTAAGGTTGTTGCTGAATCGGTACTTCCAACTCACAAAGGACTGCAAAATTCCAGCATTTCCAGAAGCATCAAGGGTTTTGGAAAGCGTTCCATCTTCATCTTTGTCTGAGAAAATTAGATACTCGAAAAAGGACTGTGTATAGGTAACTCCTACTTGGAAAATGTTTTTCTGATTGTATTTGTAATTCACAATCGACTGTCCTTTTAATTTGTGATTTCCGAAGGAATCGTTGAAGGAATTGTAAAGCACACTGCTATCCGATTTGATCTCCTCGGCAATTTCTTTACTTCCATAGGTTGTTGCGGCAGCATAGCTTTGCACGTATATTTTCGGATTGATTACATACAAATGTTTCACGCCTACAACTCCCATTCTCGATCCGAAATCGTAGCGCCCGAATACCTTTTCGGTTTCATCATCTTGATCCGTTTGAATGATGTGACTAATTCCTCCCAAGCCAATCACAGAAAATCGTCCGGCCTTCTTTGTGGGCAAATCCAACTTGAAGGAAGCATCTTGATAAATTGGAATTCCGTCAAAATCAAGCAACCCTGCTTTATCCAAAATTGCAATACTCGAATATCGATAGTTGACGAGATACGATCCTCTGTACCCTTTTTTGAACGGGCCTTCCAAGGTGGCATCAATTCCTAAAATTCCAGCGGAAAAGGTATACTCTCTTTTTTCGTTGTTGCCCTTTCTGAATCGGACATCGAACACACCCGATAAAGCATTTCCGTATTCAGGAGCAAACGCCCCCGAGAAGAAATCGGAGTTAGCGAGCATGGCACCATTCAATGCATTCACGGGGCCGCCCGTCGATCCTTCTCCTCCGAAATGGTTTGGGTTGGGAATATCAATTCCATCCAATCTCCACAAAATACCACGAGGTGAATTTCCCCGCACCACAATATCGTTATCACCTTCGGCATTTCCCGTAACTCCAGCAAAGCCAGAAACCATTCGAGCCGGATCATTTAAGGAACCTGCATAGCGATTCGTTTCTTCCACCGAGAACGTTTTGGCGCTGACGGTGGCCATTTTATTGATCGATTCTGATTTATCTTTGACTGCTTTTACCTGAACATCTTCCATTTCCTGAATTTCTTCGACCATTTCCAAGTTCAAGATTTTCTCTTTTCCCGATTCCACTAAAACGGAAGGCAGATTGATCTCTTGGTACCCCATTGCTGTAATTTTGAGGTGTACTCTACCCACTTTGACATTCTCAATGGTGAAATCGCCGTTTTCATCCGCAATTGCTCCTTGGATGGGAGATGTTCCTATCACGATAACTTTTGCCCCGAAAACGGGAATTTTGGAATCGGTATCAGTGATTGTACCTCGAATGGTTTGGGTTAAATCCTGCGCATACGTGACGCTAAAAAGTAAAATAAAAAATGTGAATATTAGGTTCTGTTTGGTGTTCATCTTTGTACGTTTCAATGTTACGTACTTAAGACAACAGAAAAATGAAATTCCCCTACGTATGACTTTGTGCCAGTCTGTGTTCGCTATTGAATATTCACACCTTCACCTCCAAAAACACCTTCTACATTGACGTAAATTACAGACTTAGGTCAATATTAAGACCTTTCAATACATCTTCAATAGGAACCGTAAATCCGACCCCTTCCACATTATCAAAGTTGGCTTTTGCGTTGAGAATACCAATAATATGACCTTTTTCATTCAGCATAATTCCACCTGAGTTACCGACACTCATGGGAACGTCTGACTGAATAAAGGGTTTATCCTGAAATGTTCTAAAACCAGAAACCACACCACTCGCTACATACTTATCCAGTGCCTCGATACTTGAAAAGCTAAGTGCGAAAACTTGATCTCCCACATTTGGAGGAGCGACTTGGTGCCAATTAATAGGAGTTAATTGATCCGATTCTACTTTCAGTAAGGCTAGGTTCAGCTGCGCATTTGTACTTACAACTTTCGTTGGTTTCCAATCACCGTTAATTTGAACCATGACACTATCACCACTTGAAATTGCTTGATAACTCGTTACGATATACCCTTCATTCGAAAGTACCGTCCCGGAGTACAACCCGTCTCCTGCAGATAAACGAACAATGGATTGTATCTGCTGCTCCAGTTGAATGGCATTATCCGAATTGAGCATATTCACGTCAAGACTCGTTAACGGGTTACTTCCTCCAGTTGCGAGATCTGCATCGAATTGAACCAACTCTTTAAACTCAGGATCTTTATGCAACTCTATCATGGCGTATTCGATGGCATCTTTTACCGAAGCCTTGAATTCAGAACTTTCAAAATTTGCCGAGCTCAATCGTAAATCAGAGGTTCCATAAGTGGTCGTTTGATACAGGCGATTTCCAAATCCATCATACAACACCCATTGGACATCCACATCGATAAAGAAGCCCGCTTTTCGGCTTTTCTTCAGTCCAGCCACACTTGTTTCTAGCGTTTTTATTTCAGAAGTTAAGTATAAACTATTCCATGAGGAGGCGATTACATTTTCGGCGGTATCTGAATATCCGTATGAGAGCAAAATATCATTCATATCATGTTTGAACAGAGGGACATCGTACAACATTTTGCCATCTGCCTTGTATTCATACACAGATTTATCTCGTTTCATTTTCCCGAGAGATTGATAGTATTTCCCCAATACATCTCCCTGATTGATATTTACAATGACATCTTGTACCCAGATGTACTTTTCGTTTTCTTGCTTTTGAGGAAGCTGTATAAGTGCAGGAAATTCGTAGGAACCTTTGAACCTCATCATTTTCTTTTGAGCCGTCGCGTCAATCATCAGTCCAACAAGACCGGCTCCCCAATAGCCAAGTGCCGCCAAATCAGCATAAATCAGAAAGCTTGTATTTTCTGCGGAGATTACACTGTGTCTGGTTTTATACCCATCCTTTCTCGCTGAAATCGCATACTTCGTATCCTTCTGAAAAACTTCCTTGATGGTATCATTCATCTTATTAGTTTCACCAATGTATATTTCGGCGTTTTCGGTAACGGAAGTCACCTTGATCTTTTGCTTTTTCCTTCCAAAAATGGTTACACATCCCGCAAGACTGAAAATGATGCACCACGCGATGATTGAACTAAAAACTCTTTTCATTTGTACGAAATATTAATTCTTTCCAAAATTGACTTGGTAGCAATCGCAAAACCAATTCCTTCTAAGAAAAGACCGACGGCCTTAGCGTTCACCAACCCAATAAATTCCCCTTGTGCATTCACCAAAGCCCCACCGGAGTTTCCTCCATTAATTTCTGCATCTGTTTGAATGTACTGCACTCCATTTAGGTCAAGATTAGACGAAACCACTCCTTTCGAGATAGATTGCGAAAGTCGCAAATCCACAGGAGTTCCAATCGCATAAACGGTTTCTCCAAGGCGCATGTCCTTTTCCTCTAGTGTAAAAAATGATGTACAAGCTTGTCCTGTTTCAATGATGGCGGCATCAAGAGATGGATCTCCCATTACCAATTTCCCCATGAGTGTGTCTCCCTGAAAACTCACCACTTTAATGGTGTCGCATTCGGCAATCACGTGATAATTGGTTAACACGAGTCCGTTCTCCGAAACAAAACATCCACTACCGTGACCCTTTTCCGTGATCACTGTTGTTACCGATTTTCGGGCATCGGCGAAGGAAGCATGTTTTACTGTTGGACGAGCTATGCTCTGCAATTGGCTGAAAGGCTCTTGTTCTTCTTGTTCCAACTGCAATAGTCCTTTTTCTTGAACTTCCGATACAAATTGGCAAAGCACATCTTTCATCGCGTGCGCCATGTTCACCGAGTAGTTTTGACCTGTAGAATGTCGAGATTTAATCTTGAAGCTTTTCTTGACCAACTCTTTGTATTGAATGTCGAGCAATTCGAGTCCAAATTGAATTTCGGAATAGGCAAATACACCCTGAAGCCGAATCACTTTGATGTTTTCTACTCTGATGTTCACCCGCACCGAATTTTCTGGAATGCTCAACGCGCTTAGTTTCGAACTGTGTCCCAACCCTTCGGTGTCCATAAAATCGGACATTTCGTAGTATATACGTCTCCAATTAAGTCCCAGTTCGACATTTGCCATGTAGCTCGTCTTCGCATTTTGACCCAATCTGAAATCATCGTAATCATTGTATTTCAACACCTTGACTTCCTCTGGAAGAGAATCCGAATCGATTGAGTTGATCACAATCCGTTTATCCAATTCTGCCAACTCAGGAATTTTAGTTAGAGAGTCAAACTCAACAAGTACAGACCTCACTCTCGAATAGAGCACCGTTTCTGTTTTCGAAATGTATCCAGATTTCACATTTTCCAGAACAGCGACATCTTTCCCTAGTCTAATTCGAACAGAATTACCCGTCATAGGGAGTGTATCTTTATAATCGACAACTATTTGTGTTCCTTCCATCGGAGAGGTGGCTGTCGAATAACCTTGTCCAAATGCACTACTTCCATGGAAGTAGCAGAAGAGAAGTAAAAGTGTAAAAGTTTTCATTCGCTTGAGAGTCGATCTAAAAGTTCCGTAATATATTTTGTCGGTATGGCAAAGCCGAGTCCTTCGATACCAAAACCATCAATTTTCGAAGAAACTACACCTAGGACTCGTCCATTTCTGTCCACCAATGGACCACCGCTATTCCCAGGGTTGACTTTTGCATCCGTCTGAATGATGGTCAAAGAATCAAGCTCGCGAACACCTGAAATGATTCCACTTCCCAAGCTATTTGAAAGCAATCTAGAAGTTGGAGAGCCAATGACCATTACATCTGTACCGACTTCAACTGCATCCAATTCAGGAGAATCACTCATCGAAAAATACACCTCAGACGAGAAGGAAGGGCGCAGAATCGCTAAATCCAACACCGAATCTCGAAGTGCAACAGACAAAGAAAACTTCTTTCCGCTGGATGATTTCGCTTCAACGCTATCCGCTTCTTCCACCACGTGATAATTTGTAACAACCAGATTGTCATCAATGAAAAAACCACTTCCATGTCCATCCTCTACGAGAATGGTAACAGACGCTTTTATGGCATCCTCCAAGTTGGAAACCCGCTTCGTTTGAAAGAGTTGATCTTTGGGTTGGGAGTTCGATTCTGCAATCGTATCATGCTGGGCAAAAACACTATGACCTAGAATGAAGATTAGAAAAGTTGAGGTTAGTGTATGTAAATTCATATGTGTGGAGGCGTGTCCTTTGACACTTTGTAACGGTATTCTTAATCTTTAGTTTGCTCAAAATACAAAAATCCCGACAACTCACCTGAGCGTCGGGATTCAATATTTGACTAGCTTTTCAATCTTACAATCCGAAAGCTGCTTTTACTTTATCTACGTAATCCAATTTCTCCCACGTAAACAACTCAACGTCGTGAGTTACTGTTTCACCACTTGGTGATGTGAAAGTTTTGCTTACTGTTTCTGGCGTTCTTCCCATATGACCGTACGCTGCTGTTTCTGAATACATCGGCGTTCTCAATTTCAATCGTTGCTCGATGAAGTAAGGGCGCATATCGAAGATTTCAGATACTTTCTTCGCGATTTCTCCGTCTGTCATATCTACTTTTGCCGTTCCGTATGTATCTACAAAGATTCCACATGGCTCGGCTACACCGATTGCGTAAGAAACTTGTACTAGAATTTCATCACATACTCCAGCCGCTACCATGTTTTTAGCAACGTGACGCGTAGCGTATGCCGCTGAACGGTCTACTTTTGAAGGATCTTTTCCAGAGAATGCTCCACCACCGTGAGCTCCTTTTCCACCGTATGTATCAACGATGATCTTACGACCTGTCAAACCAGTATCTCCGTGAGGTCCTCCAATTACGAAGATTCCTGTTGGGTTGATATGGTATTGAATGTTATCATCGAACAATGCTTGAAGATTCTCTGGCAATTTCGCTTTCACACGAGGAATCACGATTTCGATGATATCCTTCTTGATTTTCGCCAACATTTCTGTTTCTGATGCGAAATCGTCGTGCTGCGTTGAAACTACAATTGTATCGATTCGTTGCGGTACGTTATCGTCAGAGTATTCGATTGTCACCTGAGATTTTGCATCTGGTCGCAAGTAACCGATCAACTCAGGCTCGTTTTTACGAATCTCAGCCATTTCTATCAAAATCTTGTGCGAAAGATCCAATGCCAACGGCATGAAGTTTTCTGTTTCTTTGGTCGCATACCCGAACATCATTCCTTGGTCACCTGCTCCCTGATCTTCTGGGTTTGCACGCTCAACTCCTTGGTTGATATCCTCCGACTGATCGTGAATTGCAGACAAAATCCCACATGAATTCGAATCGAACATGTATTCTGATTTCGTGTAACCAATTTTTCTGATGGTTTCGCGAGCAATTGACTGAACGTCTAGGTATGTATTTGTTTTCACCTCTCCAGCGAGAACAACCTGACCTGTTGTTACCAAGGTTTCACATGCTACCTTCGACGATGGATCAAACGCTAAGAAATGATCAATAAGTGCGTCCGAAATTTGATCGGAAACTTTATCTGGATGTCCTTCTGAAACAGATTCAGATGTAAACAAGTATGACATAATTATGCTTTAAAGTGTAATGAGCGCGAAATTAGTAATTTTTTCGATGTTGCGATAGCTGTGAGCGTTGATATTCTGATTGTTCATTCAAGGTTTATTGGATTCGATACAGCTCGGTTCGTTTCGAGGTGCTCCATGTACTGTGTTCGGTGTTCTCCTCATCGTGAGGGATTGGAATGGCTACCGAAATGAATTGAGTGATCGATGTGCGTGGTATATTGAACGGATCTAAAATGGAACAATTATTGCACTTACAAATTCCATGAAAACACTTTTTACCGCCCTCGCCATTGGATTCCTCTTACTTTCTTCTTGTACAAAGGAACAACGCATTGTGAATCGACTTGATGGAAAATGGACTGTCACAGAAGCCGAAATTGTAGGATTCGGAGACGTTGTACCCAACATTGTTTTTGAGTTTGAGTATTGTAAACAAAGTAAGAATGACTTTTGTGATTACTCATTCCACGACTTTGATCAGGATGAAACGGAGAATGGTATCTACTCTGTTGGAAACAATGGCGAATCTGTTCTTCTATCGTCGTTATCTGGGTGGGGAAATACCTTTGATGAATTCGAAATTGAAAAACTGAATGCTCGCCGCTTACGTTTAGTAAACTACAGTGCTGAAAATGGCGAATACCGTCGATTTGAGTTAAAATCTATTGATTAAGCATTCATTTTCGGTGTCTCGTTGAGATTCCTTCTTCCCAATCGTGAAACACAAAAATTCCATTGAACAGGTTTTGCTGTTTGTGTGATTCGTTGATCGCGAAATAGCCGTAATTCTCAATCAGTTCTTGTCCCTGTTTTGAAAGTTCAAATTGCAAGAAATCCATTATTTCTCCAGTTGGCATTCCATCAAAATATTGATACAATGGGCGCGACAATCCGTACATCCCTGCACGTACTTTTGAGCGTTCGTACGGAGAAATTGCTGGCATTTCTCCCGAATAAATATACATTCCCCAAATATCTCCTGCTGGTTTTCCTTTGTGATCCATCACATAGCCAACTCCAACATAACCAATTGCTCCGCGTACTTTTTTTACTGCTGCAAGCACCTCTTGGGACGTTTCAAACTCAATGATACTTTGTGCATATCCATCGTGTGCCATTCGCTCTTTGAAAAAACTCCGTGTCCCTGATCCTTTTTTTCTTCCGATAAGTTGAATGGGAAGGTTGGGACCTCCCACGCTGCTCCAATTCGTGATTTCTCCAGAAAAGATTTCGCGAAGCTGATCTGTCGAAAGGCTATCTACTCCCAATTTTATGTTTGTGACAACTGCTACAGCATCGTGCGCCACAATCACCTCAATTGGATTCACTGAATTTTCCCATGCACGTGCTATCTCATCCTGGGTCATTGGTCTCGAAGCATTTGCCACTGAAATCTCGCCATTTATCAACGATTCAATTCCCTGTTCCGTTCCTGATGAGCTCACGGAAATCTTGCCATCTAAATCCATGTTTTCTTCAAACTCATTCACCAACTTCTCTATCATCTTTGCCTCTGTATCAGAGCCCGAAATAAGCAGTTGCTTGGGAGGAGATTGAACTTCGGGACTACATCCCACCACAACGAGGATGAACATACATGCACCAAACCACTTAAGACCGAACTGCTTCATACGATTACTTTTTGAGGCAAATGTATGCACAACGCGACCCTTACTTTATTAGGGCAACATTAAGTATATGTAAAGTGATTTCACTATTGAATCGATCTACCTAACGGTCAACCGAATATGTATTTATCGCTGTCGAATGTAGCCTGGCTCGTCTTCGTCTAGCTTAAAAATCCACGTGTAATACCCTACAAAATGTGAGTCGAAGAAGCCTTTTCGTTTGTAGAGATTATCCGGGATGAACACACGGTTTTCTTTGTTTAATCCTCCTGCTTTGGTTTGAGGTGCAATTCCATCGAGTAAGCACGGAGAGATGAATTTATTCTCATCGAAGTCGCTTCCATATTGCCAAATTTCTTTCCATTCAGCCATATTTACTTTCCCCGATTCCGCGTTTTCAGGAGCTAGAATGTAAAATCCGCCAAAGTTGATTTTTCCACGTAGTTCATCTGTAATACCCAATGCGTACGCATATCCCATCGAGTGCGCCACAATGTACAGCGTATCATCAAACGATTGGTTGGGGATCTCATTCAACATCTGGTAAAGATTTCTCCCCGCAATTCGACCGTTTCTTCGTCGCTCTTCAAATCCCTTTTTGTTCGGTTTCAAATTGAACATTTCGTAGGTCATATCTCCCTCAACATCCTGACAAACGTGCTTCTTCGGATTCTTGCAACGATTTGGATATTCTTGTGAAAGCGTAGTAAACTCCACCAAACCGCGATGGTTCGATGTTGACACAGAATGATGTCCATCTGCATAAAAAGTCTCGCCCGGATTAATCTTCGACTCGAAACGTTTATTCATTTCGTTCCAGATTTCCCAGTAGTTGTAACGGTCGTGATCGTAGATCAAATTGTTCGAGTTGGCGTGCTCCAGTCCTTTCTTCATGATGGAATCGAACGTTGCTTCGAACGAATTTCCATTCGACGTAGGTCGATAACCGTTCACAAAAAGTAGAATGCGTTTCTTAGGATTTGGCAACGATATTTTTGACGTGATTTCGACGCGTAAGTGATTGAACACACGTTGCTTCTCCACCTTTCCATCAGACAAATAGTTGATCACAATGTAGTGACTTTCTGCTTTTTCGGCGTAATCCATCGTAGAAACCACGAGCGAATCCGAATCCTTCACCAATTTGTAATACACCTCATCATTTCGCTTGTACTGATTGAAATAAAGGACATTTTTTCGGCGTTCCAACATCCATTTCCCCTTCTGCTTTACGAACAATTCCGAACCCAATTTTTCTTCTGATAGCACCTCGGGCTTAATTCCATTCTCAATCGCCAAACGCATTTCACTGAGAGAAGCACCTTCCATTTCCGTTATTTCTCCACCTTTCATCTCGAAAAGTCGGTATCCACGGTTGACAAGTAAAAAGGTTTGATATGCAACGAAGCCAAAGAAAATGAGCACACCCAAATTAGCGCCAAATCGCAACCATCTCGATCGGTTTGCCATCTTTCCCTTTCTGAAAAGCCATTTTCGCAAGTAATAGATCAACACGCAAATGGCAATAAATACGATGAAGTGAATGGTATTGATTCGGAATGAAAGTACGGTAAACAGCGGCTTAAAGAAAATGCTCGTAATGTTCTGATAGTACGAATAATGATTCCGTTTGAAGGGCATTTTCACCTGCGAAAACAACTTCCCGTTCTTCGCAACGATTTCGCCTTTATCGTTTTCTTCCCAGAAATAATAGGCGATTAATCCACCTGTGGTGCGCACGTCTTCGTAATCATCATAGATTGAAAATGCGTGACAGTTTCGTTGAATTGACTCCCATTGTTCATGAATCAGGCGAACTCCGATTCCGAGATCCATTAAATTTTGGGTTGTTCCTTTTTGAGGTTGATCTTCTCCTCCGATGAAACGCAAAGCGCCAACACTAGAGCCTAACTGCTGGGCAATCGTTCGGTACATACGCCAAGTATCTTCACTATTCTTTACAAAGGAAATGGATTTATTCACCACGTTGTATCCCTCGATTGTTTCATTGTTGAATCCTGGGACAACAAAGACGTAGTAAGCATTTTTGCTGGCATCAGGATTCTCTTCAAAATAACGGTCTCTCAGCTGGTGCATCTGATCTGTATATCGATCGAAATCAACACTCGGGTTGACAAACGGCACTTCAGGATCGATATCGTCATCCTTAAAAATAGGATCTATACTCAGGTGAATTCCAAGCTGCGCTTGTGCAAATACCGAATTCATGTACCTGCTCAAACTATCGACATTCAATGCTGTTTCAACAAGCGGTACTACGATGACATCCACCTCGTGAGACCAATACACAGCCACGTTTAACTGCGCGATAATTGTCCCGTTCTTTTGCTTCACGAAAACCACATAATTGTCATCGCGGGCCGGAAGCATCAGCACACCCGTATCTAATTTGAGTGATTCTTCCGTTACCTTCAATTGAATCGTATCGAGATAAAACTCTATTTCGGAACGCTTTCCCCGTTTGATCTTATTCCATAGAAACCCCACTTTTGTTGGAGCATTCTGTTGAACGGAAAGGTAAGGCACATAAAATCTTACAGAATCCTCATTCGCAATTGTTTCATACTTATTGACCCATTCCTTGTGTTTGTACCGATCAAAATGCGTGGTCGAATCCAGTTGGACGAATCGCTGCTGAGCAAACGAAAAACTGTCGAGGGCAAGACCGAACATCACAAGAAAGAGAACTTTCAATGTCACTAGTTGATATTGCTTGAGGAAATTCATGCGGTAAAGATAATTGTAAGTTTAGTTTGAAACGAAAAAAAGACCCACACTAATGTGCAGGTCTCATAATTTCATGAAAAAGAAAAATTATTCTTTTATCACCTTTTTCGTAACTAGTTTTCTACCGTTTTCACCAACAAGTGTTGCGAAATAAACTCCATTTTGAAGGTGATCGATATGCATTTGAGCTGTTCCGTTGTTCAACAGTTCAGAGCCCACAGTTTTTCCAGTCATATCCATCAATACAACACTTTCAACTTTTGAGCTTCCTTCTTCTACCTCTATGTTGATCAAAGAAGATGAAGGGTTTGGATATACTGCAACTGTTGATGGAACTTGCTCATCGAGTCCGACATTTACATTTGACAAGTAATGCGCTGAGTATTGTGTTGGCGCAATATTTGAAGACAATTCTGATAAAAGCAGTAAAGACTGATGAACTCCAGCTTTGTACCACATATACACCGTTTGGTCATAATCGATCGTTCCTCCAGCATATACGTCGCTGTATACCATTGTGTGTTTTACACGAACGACATCCGTAAACGTCCCTTCTGGCGTGATGAGTGTACCGTATCCGTCAACAGTGATATTCATTGTGCCTGAGCGCGTAAACGGAAAACCTCCTGACGTAAACGTGCATTGAAAGCTACTCATTTCATTTACCGTATTGTCTAGTGGAAATACTAAGATTTTCTGTGGTGTCTGGTAGTCAAAGACAACAGAACTTGTTTCAATGCCCTGAATGTTTTGTTCAGAAGCGGTTGTTTCTAAATAGGTCGTAGACGATTGCCCTCCAGCAGAAGCTTCAAGGGCTACGGTTGCAGCAGGAAAAGAGGACGAAGAATTGCTCGTATAATTATTCGACTGAGTAGCACCTGTTTCTTGCAACCCGCTAAAGTCCCACGTGACGTTTGACCCTGCATTTCCTTCAGAAATCCAATCAACATATTTTAAGGTGAATACATCTCCAGCTACTGGATTGACTTCATTCGCTTGAATGACAACTTGACTTGTCGCTTGAAGGCTCACAAATGCCCCAAGGAGGAATAGGTAATTTTTTTTCATTTAAAATAGGTTTTAGTTATAAAAAGAGAAGCAAGAGGCCTACAAGCACTCTTGCTTCATCTATTACAAAGTTAATGATTCTTGTTCAGAGAGTTATACCAAGTTTATTTTTTCACACGTTTGGTAATCCTCACTTTCTTTTTAACAAAAACCTAATGTTTGTGCTCACTCGGTTTGCAACAAGCTGGCAATTTAGCAACCGCTGATTCTTCCGCTTCAACCTCATCGGCATCGTACCCTGCGGCAGCAATTTCTGCTTTGATTTCATCCAACGACACTTTCTTTGTCTTGTAGCGAACGGTAACGGCCTTCGTTTCATTATCTAACTCGGCAAACTTCACTCCTTTTAGGTAGTTCAATGCATCTTCAATTCGCACTTTACAATCGCCGCATTTTGCCGAAGTTTGAATGGTTACTTCTTCTACTTTCTTCAATTCTTGTGCATTCACTCCTCCTGCGAGAAAAATCAATGCAAATACAATCATTAGTCTTTTCATTTTATATCTATTTATGCTCGTTGCGAGCTGTTTTTCATTTTTGTTTTTATTCGTACAAAGCACATGCCAGTACACAACTATTCGTCGTCGTGTTTTGGTTGTTCAATCGTGAATCTAAATCCAGCGTACACATTCATTCCTACGACAGGTGCCCAAACACGTGTAGCATCAAAAGTTGTGCTGAAAGGGTTTTCTACATCAATGATCGGGTTTCGTTGAACAAAGTTCCCGATGTTCTCTCCCCCAAGATAAAATTCCCAATTGTGATACACGTGTGTTACTTGTGCATTTACCAGTGCATAGGTTTGGCTAAATTGATCCGATGTAAAGCTACCATCAGGCAATTGATTTTGCGGTAATCGCGATTGACCAAAAACGGATACTGTTGCGTCGGCAAGCCAACGTTTGTTTCGAGTTGTGTACCCAATATTCGCAAATCCGCGGTGAACAGGTACCATAACACGAGACTGCAACTCTCCTCCTGTTACAGCTTTCACATCTAACCATTTATAGGCGAATCGAAGATCGAGCTGTTTCGCTGGAGAATACGCTAACTCCACTTGCAAACTGTTCGAGTAAGACGTTCCTTGAAGTGTATTGAAAACGATTGAATTGACGTCAGCATCGCGATCCACGACCATTTGGTTCTCAAACTCCGTATGGTAGAAATCTACCGTAATCGACCCAGCCTTTTTCCATAATTTGAAGCGTTGAATTACACTTCCTCCAACATTCCATGAAATTTCTGGAGTGACCGTATCGGGAGCAATCCATGTTCGACCTGTTGCGAGCAATGAAATGTTATCAATCATATAATTCGGTACACGCCATCCTTTTCCTACTGTTCCACGCAAGTCGAGGTATTCCGTTACTGCATACTTCAAATGCAAACGCGGTGCATATTGAAAACCATAAATATTGTGGTAATCTCCGCGCACTCCCGCTACTGCCGACAGTCGAGCACCCGAATAGGTGTATTCACCAAAAACTCCGGGCACGATTTCGAGTCGGTCATCATTGAGTGAATCCATTTGCTGTTGCAATTCGCTGTACACACCACTCACTCCCAACTTATATTTATGCGTTGAGTTGTTAATGATTCCATCGTAAATTGCGTTCACATATCCTCGTTTTTCCGTCCCCGTAAACTCGCGATTTCCAAACTGAGCATTGACCGTTTGGTACTTTGCGTTGTAAACCACACCTATAGAATGCAAGGGCTTTTTCATGAAGAAACCTGTCTTAGCAAAAGCATCAATGTGCTTCGAATCAATGAGAACACCATAGGCTTGTGCGAAGTTGGAACCGTTAAAACTAGTTTGTCCGCCCATTCGTTGATCCCAATACGCGTTGAATCCCAGCTTTGCTTCCATCTTATCGCCCTCGTAGTCGTACCGATTGAAAACAGATAGGTTTGATCCGTTCGGAATATCACAAAAACCATCCTTGTTCTCATCTACTTTTAGCGGAACAACTGAAGCGTGCGCGAACCATCCACTTGTCCATTTTTCGCTCAAGTGAAACCCAGAATTGAAATTGAGTTCAGAACGACCGAAGCGATTGGCATAACCGTTAAGATACAAACGCTCCATGTGCTCAGGCTTTTTCAACTCAATGTTGACGAGTCCCGCCATGGACTCGTAACCATTCACTACGTTTCCTGTCCCTTTTGTAATCTGAATCGATTCTACCCATGTTCCAGGCATGGAATTTAATCCGAAGGAACTTTCAAGTCCTCGTAGGTATGGAATATTCTCGAATTGAATTTGAGTATAGACACCGTCGAGTCCCATCATTTGGATTTTCTTGGCTCCAGAAACAGCATCTGTGATATTCACATCTACTGAGGCATTTGTTTCGAAGGATTCCGACAAATTACAGCAAGCGGCTTTTTTCAATTCTCCTGAAGAGATATTCTCGACATGCAACACCTTCATTCGAAGAATGGAGTGATCGCTTCGTTTTGCTTTGATAATTGTTTCGGGGAGAAGTTGATCGGAAAACAGGGTAATTTGCATTCCTGCGAATCGATCTTTTTTCGTAACAACAATGGTGTCATTGACAAACCCGAGGGCAGAAATGACCATTGTGTCGGGAAGTTCTTTCGGTAGAATCACCTCAAATGTTCCATCTTCTTCTGTATATGCTCCATCGCGCGCTCCAAGTAATCGTACTTTCGCGTTGTAGATGGGCTTTTTTTGAGCGGGATCAGCTGAATAACTGAACACGACTCCTTGTAATTGAGCTCTCGCTCCGGTTAGGCACGCAAAAAATGCGATACCTAAAACTATATATTTCATGATTATTGAATCTTTTGTGGCGTCATAAACGCCTATGAATAATGCAACTACATTTATCCTAACTCAACATAAATTGAGCTGGTGACGTTACAAAATCATAAGATCCAAACTTGGGATAGGCTGCGTACAACACTCCGCTTTTTGGGAGGTGGCTTCGCATACGTATGAACAACAAAAAGTTCCTCGTTGAATTCTGCATTTGCCGAGAATACTGGCTCAGGTGAACACGTTAATGGAACGAAAGATGTTGTTACTTTCTGGAAGAAGTCCAACTTCAGTTTGAAGATTTTCACCTCATCATCGCAGCAATCATCGTCTTCTTCCTGTTCATCAATTGAACAACAAACGGGTTCATCTTGATGCGCATCATCGCAATGATCTTCTTCATCTACAGGAGCGAAATACGAAACAAAGGTTCCATCTTCCTCACATGTATGCAAGAATACGCTAATCCCGATGCTCCCAAATAAAAGGAACAACGCAGAAAAGAGAACGATAATGCCTTTGGTTTTGCGCATATCATCAAAGATAAACGAAGTATTTGAAACTATTCGGTTAAAATATGGACTATTCTTGAAATGTTTCGACTAATTTTGTAGTTCAAAAGCAATATTATGAAAGTACCAGTTACCATTTACGCCGAAATGACACCGAATCCTTCCACTATGAAATTCGTTGCGAATAAGCACTTATTGGGAATTGGTGATTCTGCTGAATTTCAGTCGGGAGCATCTGCGAAAGGATACTCACCATTGGCTGAAGAATTGTTCAAATTACCCTTTGTTGATGGTGTTTTCATCGCTTCGAACTTTGTCACGATTACGAAAACGGATAACCTTTCATGGGATTTCATCACGATGGAATTGCGTGAATTCATCCGAGAGTGGATTGCTGACGGAAAAGAAGTATTGGTGATGTTGCCACCGAAGGAATCGCAACCTGTTGCATCCGAGGAATCCAACGAGGCACCTAAGAAAGTATTTGCTCCATCCGAATACGATGATGCGATTTCTGATTTATTGGATGAATATGTTCGTCCTGCTGTTGCCAACGACGGAGGCGCAATCGATTTCCGAGGATTTGAAGACGGGATTGTAACCGTAACCTTGAAAGGGTCTTGTTCTGGATGTCCATCGAGTACAGCTACGCTGAAGGGAGGTATTGAGCAGTTGTTGAAGCAGCATTTACCAGAGGTAAAAGAAGTTGTAGCTGAGAATGGGTGATTCTCATTACTCAATTACTTGAAAATATAAAACGGGAGTGTCGTAATTACAACACTCCCGTTTTTTCTATTCGATTTTTTTTACAACCACTCAAACTGAGCGTCCAGATCTTCCTTCTTGATCCATTTACCCATTCGTTCGATAAGTAAGGCCTTCAATTCTTCCTCCTTGAAGACATCTTTGCTCTTTCCTTTTGGCGTCATTACTTCTTCAGGCGGTGTCATTTCTTTCACTCGCTTCGCGAAGTAAACTATACTTCCTTCTTCATTGGCAAAACCAAGAATAGCTCCTGGCAAACCGTCGAATCCTTCTGGACCTACCGATGGAACAATATCTGACGTGAACCACGCATACAAACGCGTTGTGTCATTTAGTTCCAACATGGATTTGCGACACATGTAACCCGCAATTCTTCGCTTGCTATCGGTTACCTTCCACACCCGTTTTTTCAATGAGTCCTGAATGGTCATTGGTGTTCCCATCATTACCATTTCAACGGTGCGCTCGTCCTGTGCTAAGTTTTTGTAGGTTGTGTTCTGAGGCGTTAACATTTTCATCATTCCGCGCTCCATTTGATCTCCTTCAATAGGAACAAATGCCGATCTATTTTCATCGAAATACAAGGCAAAGCTGTCGACATTCCATGTAACATCATCGTTCAACATGGGAGCCACACGCGGATTATCCTTGAATATTTTTTTCAAGTTCATCTTTCTGTAAAAGACAATCTTTCCCGATGTCATCTGGGCGAACGAGGTTGCCGTCATCAACACAACAACCGCCGCTGCTACGTATTTTTTAATGCCATTTGAAATCATCTTCTTTTGTTTTACGGTTGTTAAATCTTAATGTCGCTTTCAAGAGGAAATACCTAGAAATGATCGTTGTTCGGTAATCGGTTACGATGTTTCCATTGATTTCTCTTCGTGCATTGATGTTTTGGTTCAGGATGTCATTTCCAACAATCGAGATCATCAAGTTTTGCGTTTTGAGGAACTTCTTGCTGATCTCTGCATTCAACACGAAGAAATCGGTGTCGAAGAATCCATCTCCAGGTTGCGTGTTTCGCGTGTAAGCAGCATCAACACCAATTCCCCATCCTTTTGGCAATCTCCAATTACCATATCCACCGTAGTTCTCAATTGAGTATGGAGTTCGAGTACCATTCAACGAGCTTACGGCATTGTTGTATGAGTATTTTCCATTGATTCCGAACTCAACTGAATCTCCAAAGAATCTAAACTCGATGTTCAATCCTGGAGTGATTCCGTAATTGTTTGTTGTATTCTCCTCACCCAAAACGATGTTTGTAAATCGGTTGTAGGAAGCATTCAATTCTGGTCTGAACTCAATTTTTCGGTTCAAAATCGGGAAGCCTGCTCCACTGTAAAGGAATGCATTTCCGTTTCCGTCTACGTTGATTGTTTTGGACACTGTTCTACCGAATGCGTCGTAATCTACTTGGGTTGAGAAGGCGTCGTTCGTAACGCTTCCAAAAACACCTGCATACACATATCGACCTGTCAATGCGCTCCAGTTATTGAACTGAATGTTCAAACTGTGCACATAGTTTGGTTTCAAATCAGGATTTCCTTCTTGGATTCTGTTTGGGTTCGTGTTATCAGGAACAGGTTGCAAATCGTTGATAGACGGCTGATCTGAGCTTGTTCTATAGTTGAAATTGAAACGTCTTCCCATTGTTGGTTTATACGTGTATCGGAACTGGGGCAATATGTTGTTGATGTTCTGGTTGATCGTATTATTTGAAATACGGTTCACGTTATCAATGTTGATATTTCGTGCTTTCACCATTCCTCGAACGATGTGTTTGCTCGTTTCATAAATCAACCCAACTCCCAATCGGTGTTGTTGACGTGTGTTGTCGAAAATATTTGAGAACGTTGTATTCGTGTCGGTGAACATTCCTGTTGATACGTTACGATCAAGCGTTACACGATTTTGATTACTGAATCCGTATTGGTACAAGTATTCGGTTTCCAATTTAAACTTCTTCCCGATCGGCTCGATGTAGGTAACTGTTCCGTAGTGGTTCGAGTTTCCGTTATCATTTACTTTGGCCTGTTGCAACGAATCCGTCAGTGTACTTGTTGAGTAGAAATTCGTTCTTGAAACCAAGGAACCATCCGTTTGATTGTTGTCATAATCGATGTCGTACCGCACTTCCAACTCACGCTTTTTCTTCATGAATTTTCGGTTGATACTTGCATAACCTCCTACGGAAACACCCTTCGAATCGTTGTCTGACTCAACAAATGTCCCTAAGGTTTGAATCCCTTCCGAGTTGAAGAAATCCGAAATATCCGTGTTTGTTGTTCTTCCTTGATCAAAACGTACCGATGGTTTGATTCGGAGTGTTGTCAGTGAATCGAGTTGCGTTTCGAGGTCGAAATTAATTCGGTGCGATTCATTATCTGTAATGTTTCGCGTTGAATCATCTGTGACATACGATGTATCTGACAAGAAATACTCTGATCGACTTGCCGACGTAGCGTCGAGGTAATTGTTGTAATACGAATAGTTGAATCCGATTTTGGTGTTTTTCTTCTTTCCGATTTTATCTGAGAAGTAAATTCCAGCAGTCAACGTTTGTGGGACACCACTCGTGTTTCCTCCCGCATTTGGATTCCATCTATTCCCCGATGTTGTTTCATTCTCCAAACCAAACTTCTTCATATCGCCCCAACCAAAATTCGAACGAGGTGTGTTGGTTCCGAGTGCAAAGACAGAAATCTTTTGTGCTCCGTTGAATTTATTGAGCAACAATTCGCCTTCGTAGAATGGATTTGTTCCAATTTCGTTGTTAGTACCCAAAGGTGTTAGCGCAAAATCGGAGGCGCCGGTTATTCGACCGAAGTAACCTTTCTTCGCATCATCCTTCAGCTTCAGATCGAGGACTTTTATTTTCTCATCTGATCCACCAATTCCATCTTCATTTTCTTTCTCGTAGACCTGTACCTGCTCAATTCCGTCGGCTCCCAAGTTTTTGGTTGCAATCGTGGGATCGTCACCAAAGAACTCATCTCCATCTACCAATACCTTTCCAATTTCCTCTCCCTGAGAAGTGATTTTTCCATCTTTATCTACCGAAAGTCCAGGTAATTTCTTTAGAAGATCTTCCACAACTGCGCCTTCATGCGTTGCAAATGAATCGGCGACATACACCAAGGTATCACCTTTGTAATAAATTGGATCTTTGTAGGCGTAAATAACAACTTCCTCCACATCTTGCAGTGCTTCGGGCATCACAATGGAAGGAATATTGATTTCGTAATTTTCTGAATGACCTAAAATATAGTAGGTTTTATCATCAAAATTAGGATGTTCAATTGTTAGAGCGAAGGTGTCCGCCGGGAAACCTGTCAATAGAAACTGACCGTTTTTATCTGTCCGTGTAAAACCTAGAAGGACGGAGTCTTTCATTCGAACTGCCATTGCCATCGCATTTTTCAGTGGCACCGTTCCAGTGGTATCGTAGACAGTTCCATTCACTTTCATGTCTTGAGACCATGCAAATGAGGTCAAAAAGAGCAGAACAAATAGCGGAAGGAATTTCCAATTTTTCATAATAATTGAGGCTTTCTTGAAAGTACAAGTGTAGCAACTTTCTTCTTTCACCATGGCGAAAAAAGGTTAATTGGTTGTTTTCTTAGGTTGAGAGGAAGCTAGTGATTATTCGCTCTTCTCACTTTTATTCACTCCTAGGAGGATTTGTTGAGAGCCTGTACCGTCTACAATTGTTTGAAAGTTAACTGTAAGTGGTGTCCCAATCATTTTGGATTCATTGTTACGCAACTCGATGATGAGCGGAGTAATTTGCTGAACAATTAACGCGGAAGAGTAGCCATTTTTCGCGTTTTCGCCAACTACCAAGAACTTAAATCCTTCCATATCGACAAACCCTTGAAAGGTTGTTTCAAATTTCCCTTTTTGGTTGATGATATCGTATGCTCGATCTGAGCTACATGGTGTTTTTTCTGTCACCATATATTGTTCTTGTGGAAGGTAATCTTCGTAGATCGCCGTTCTGCGCTTCGTTGCTAACACTTCTTCGTTTTCGTCGTAATAAGAAAGTAATTCTACGAAGTAGGAGCTGTCTTTCTCAGATTCGATGAAAAATTGTTTGGTTGCATATTTCTGTCCATCCTTAAAGTAAAAATGGTTAGAGAAGATGGCATCTGATCCAGCGACAACGAACTGTTCTTTCATTTTCACGATCTGGTTGGAGTCGTTCAATGACATAATCACTTCTACCCATTCCGTTTCTCCATTTACATCTCTTGAGTAAAACAAGCTGTTGGCTGTGTACAGTGAATCGTTGAAATCAATGGAATTCAAATACGCTTCTCCTTCCACATTTGCTTCCGCTACCACCTCATTTTCCGTATTATTCTCATCGGAAGGGGTTTCATCGCTTTTTTTGTTCGTATCACAAGCAGCAGTCACCATCATGGTTATTGCTATCACTATCAGAGCATTGAAGTATCGATTCATGTATTTTCGTTTGTACTAGAATGTTTGTGAGCACAAAAGTAACAAGAATTGATGGTGATTTCTTGCAATATGTGAAAAGAACCCTTATATTTGCACCCGCTAGTTGATCGTAACTAGAATATATCGCGGGATGGAGCAGTTGGTAGCTCGTCGGGCTCATAACCCGAAGGTCGTAGGTTC
>JABXHO010000175.1 GCA_013373595.1 Flavobacteriales bacterium
AGGATTTGAAATACATCTAGCAACTAAGTAGAAGTTAGTTTTCATAAGTAGTAGTTTAGGTATTAAGAGGAGAAGACACCCGTTTTCTCCTCTTTTGTTTTGGACAATATCCCTATCAGGACCAACACTCTTAACAAACGTTAATTATTCATTGATTGATCTAGCATTATATACACTTTGGCACAGGTTTTGAAATACATTTAGCAACTAAGTAGAAGTTAGTTTTCATAAGTAGTAGTTTAGGTATTGAGAGGAGAAGACACCCGTTTTCTCCTCTCTTGTTTTATATACCTACCCAACAGATAGCTAGAAGCTCACTTTTCATGCTTCCGATACGGCATCTTCAATCTTTTCCTTTACTTTTGCATGGGCTGAAAAATCCGTAGCCCTATTGTATATGGAACACATTCGAAATTTCTGCATTATTGCCCACATCGACCATGGGAAGAGTACTTTAGCTGATCGCCTGTTACAAACAACAGGAACCATCGCAGACCGCGATATGCAATCGCAAGCGCTTGATGACATGGATCTTGAGCGAGAACGTGGTATCACCATTAAGAGTCACGCCATTCAAATGAATTACGAACTCGATGGGACCAAGTACACTTTGAACCTGATCGACACCCCAGGTCACGTAGATTTTTCATACGAAGTATCACGCTCCATTGCTGCCTGTGAAGGTGCTTTGTTAATTGTGGATGCTTCCCAAGGAATTGAAGCTCAAACAATTTCAAACTTATACCTCGCCCTCGAACACGATTTGGAGATCATTCCAATTCTCAACAAAATGGACTTGCCAGGAGCAATGCCGGAAGAAGTTACAGATCAAATTGTTGATTTAATCGGGTGCGATCCTAGCGATGTTATTCCTGCTTCAGGAAAAACTGGATTGGGTGTAGACAAAATTTTGGAAGCAGTAATCAACAGAGTTCCAGCACCAAAAGGTGACCCGAATGCTCCGCTTCAAGCCATGATTTTCGACTCTGTCTTTAATCCTTTCCGTGGAATTATCGCGTATTACCGCGTTTTGAATGGGAAAATCAGAAAAGGAGAGAAAATTCGCTTCCTCAATACGGGTAAAGATTACAACGCTGAAGAAATTGGCATATTAAAGATGTCAATAAGTCCGAGAAATGAAGTTTTGACAGGTGACGTTGGATACATCATCTCTGGAATTAAAAAAGCAGCAGAAGTAAAAGTGGGAGATACCATCACCAGTCACGCGAATCCATGTCAGGACGCCGTGAAAGGTTTTGAGGACGTGAAACCAATGGTCTTTGCAGGAATTTACCCTGTTGATACAGAAGATTATGAGGAACTCCGTTACTCCATGGAGAAACTTCAGTTGAACGATTCATCGTTGGTATTTGAACCTGAATCTTCAGCCGCTCTAGGATTTGGATTCCGTTGTGGGTTCTTGGGAATGCTCCATATGGAAATCATTCAGGAACGTTTAGAGCGCGAATTCAATATGACTGTCATTACGACGGTACCTAACGTGTCATACAAAGCCTACTTATCGAAGAACCCTGAGGAAGAAATGATCGTAAACAACCCTTCTGAGTTGCCCGATCCTTCTAAAATGGACTTTATCGAGGAACCATATATCAAAGCGCAAGTGATCACGAAATCAGAGTACGTAGGTCAGATTATGACCCTATGTATCGAGAAGCGTGGCGAATTGAAAAATCAAGTGTATTTGACGCAAGACCGCGTTGAAATCACTTTTGAAATGCCGTTGGGTGAAATCGTCTTCGACTTCTATGACCGATTGAAAACCGTTTCCAGAGGATACGCCTCATTTGACTACCATCCAATCGGTTACAAAAGGTCAGATTTGATCAAATTAGACCTTCTTCTCAACGGAGAACAAGTAGATGCTTTATCTGCTTTGGTACACCGAAGCAATGCGTACGATCTTGGAAAGAAAATCTGTTTGAAACTGAAGGAACTCATTCCGAGACAGCAATTCGAGATTCCAATTCAAGCTGCGATTGGTGCAAAGATTATTGCACGTGAAACGATCAAAGCATTGCGTAAAGACGTTACGGCAAAATGTTACGGTGGAGATATCTCGCGTAAGCGTAAATTGCTCGAAAAGCAGAAAGCAGGTAAGAAACGTATGCGTCAAGTTGGAAAGGTAGAAATTCCACAGGAAGCTTTCTTGGCCGTGCTGAAGTTGAACGACTAATTGTCTCTAAACAGACAAAGAATACCGCTTCGGAGCTATCCCTTTTGTTCTACTCGATTAAATCCGTTTAAGGAATCGTGCATTGATTTCCCTGTACTGTCCTTTCCCACTCGTTTCGCATTCGACAACGAAAGCGCTACATTTATATAAACGAATGAAACAATAGGTGTAATGAGGATATTGCTGACAGGCGCTACAGGATATATTGGGAAGCGACTTCTTCCAGCCTTGGTAGAGGCGGGACATGAAGTAATTTGCTGCGTACGCGACACAAAGCGATTTAACCCTCCCAAATCTATGCGTTCGCAGATTTCCGTCATTGAAGTCGATCTATTAAAGGAGGAAACGCTCAAACGGATTCCAAAAGACATCAACGGTGCTTATTACCTGGTTCACTCCATGTCTTCCTCAAAAGACTACGCCGAACTCGAAGAAAAGTGCGCTATTAATTTCAGAAATGCTCTAAACGATACAAACATTCAACATGTACTTTATCTAAGCGGAATTGTCAATGATGATGAACTTTCCGAGCATCTGAGTTCAAGACGAAATGTTGAAATCGAACTGGGTAAAGGCTCGTATCAATTCACCACGCTTCGGGCAGGAATCATAATCGGCTCTGGCAGTGCTTCCTTTGAGATAATTAGAGATTTAGTCGAAAAATTACCCTTCATGATTGCGCCAAAGTGGCTCAACACGAAATGTCAGCCCATTGGAATTTCGGACGTGATTGCCTTTTTGACAAAGTCACTCTTTAATGAGAACACCTACAACCAAAGTTTTGATATTGGTGGTCCTGATATTCTCACCTACAAGGAAATGCTGCTCGGATTTGCCTCAAACAGAAATCTAAAGCGACGCATCTTTATCATCCCCGTGATGACACCCAAATTGTCTTCGTATTGGTTGTATTTTGTCACTTCCACCTCGTACAAGCTTGCCGCTTCCTTGGTCGACAGCATGAAAGTGGAGGTTATTTGTGAGGACAATCGGATTAATTCCATACTCGATGTTGAACCCATTGGCTATTCCGACGCATTGAATAGAGCCTTTAATAAAATTGAAAATAACGAGATCATATCGAGTTGGAAAGACTCCTACTCGAGCAGTGGAATCAGTTATGACATCTCTGAGTTCATCGAGGTTCCCACATTTGGATGTTATCAAGACAAGCGAAAACGCACCATTGAAGATCGAGCTACCTGCATCGACAAGATTTGGAGTATCGGCGGTGAAACAGGCTGGTACTACGCCAATTGGATGTGGAGACTTCGTGGATTTTTGGATAAACTTGTAGGCGGAGTTGGACTCAGACGAGGTCGAACACATGTAAACTCGATCAACACGGGAGATTCCGTCGATTTTTGGAGAGTGCTGTACGCCGACAGAGAAAAAGGACGACTTCTTTTGTTTGCCGAAATGAAACTTCCTGGCGAGGCATGGCTTGAGTTCAAAATTATAGACAATGAACTGCATCAGACAGCGACATTTCGTCCACTTGGACTTGCTGGACGTTTATATTGGTACGCCGTACTTCCTTTCCATGGACTCATTTTCAAAGGAATGCTAAGAAAGTTGACAACAAAGGAATAAGCCATGCACTACCACAACGTAAAACAGTTTTCCGACCTCACTTCTACTCCATTCCACAATGAAATGAATGCTATTTGCTGGGAGCGAGAGCTAAAGGGTAATTTCGAAGAAATCGTAGATGCACTTCCCTTCGATGGAACGATAAAGGAAGTCAATCGTGAAGAGTTACTGACACTTTCTCTGAGTGAGGAAGGACAACAGGCTAGAGAAATTTTACTGAATGATCTATCCCTTTTAGAAGAATACGGAGCTTCTCCAGTTCTCAACCTCATCAAGTCGTATGAGCGCGATGACTTCTTCTTCCCAACGGATGTGTATTCATATCACGTCGACCGCTCACCAATTCCGACCTCAACTTTTCTGTGTACCTACTTCGGAGCCGCAAGTGATATTCTTCCGAACGACCAAGCAGAACAGAAAATCTTGGTTCCAGAAATTCGAAATCGATTGAAGGAATTACACGACGGTGATAAAGCGGATTTTGACGACTTTCTGAAAGAACATTTTTTCGATTTACATTATCAGGAAAAAGCCGGAGCGCAACCCATCAATTTAGGAAACGGACATCTCTGGCGATTGGCGGTTGATCATCCCGACAGTCCCTCTTTGCCCTGTGTGCACCGTGCGCCGATTGAAAAAGATGGCAATACGCGATTGTTGCTAATCTGCTAATTATCAATAAGTAAAGATGAAATAGAGCGACTGAAAACCTTCGTTTTTTTAAATCCGAATGATTAACTTTCTAACCTTAACTTGATACTATGAAACATTTTCAGTCTATTCAATCTAGAGACAAAAGTGCATTCGATGCATTATACACTGGCGTATCACAGGAAGAAATCGCGCAGCAAATTGAGAGCTTATTCGCACGCGAGGGTTATTCGATTAAATCAGGAGAACTTGGAAATCGTACATACGTGAAAGGAAACAGAGTGTTGCGCTTGCTTTTGGGCGCTTTCTACAAGTACTTTGAGTTCCACGTAGGAATCAGAAATGCCGATGCAGATAACGTAATTGCTTCCGTGACCAAAACGACTTCTGGGATGTCTGGAGGAGTAATTGGTGTGAGTCAAGTAAAAACAGAATTGATTCGTTTGGAATCCTTGATGAGCGAGGTCTAAACTACCCTTCTTCCGTGCGGACATACAATCCATATCCACTGGAATGGACGTTTTCGATGACCACCGACGGATCATCTTTCAAATACTTTCGCAACTTCGCGATGTACACATCCATGCTGCGCGTAGTGAAATAAGTGTCTTCTTTCCAAATGTCGACCAATGCCTTTTCGCGCGGTGTGATATCATTCAAGTGTTGACACAACAGTTCCAAAAGCGCTCCTTCTTTGGGAGATAACTTTCTCGTAGTCTCATTTCGACTGAGCAAACGTGGCTTTACAGCAAATCGATAGCTTCCCAATTGGTATTCCTCCTGAGAATTGACATTCGTTCCAGTTTCCATGCGATTGAATAAGGCTTCCAGTTTGAGAAGCAGAATTTCCACATCAAAAGGCTTGTTGAGATAATCATCCGCACCCACGCGATACCCTTTGATCATGTCTTCCTTCATCTTCTTAGCTGTCAAAAAAATGATAGGTGTTTTGCTTCCGCGTGCACGAATTTTCTCGGTTAAATCGAAACCATCCATGTGTGGCATCATCACATCAAAAATACACGCATCATAATTTCCATTGACAAAGGTCGAGTATCCCGCAGCGCCATCTTTAGCCCAATCGACTTCGTGCCCAGAAAGTCGGAGGTAATTCTGTAAAAGTGATCCAAAATTTTCCTCGTCTTCCACCAACAATATGTGCTTTCCTGATTTCATTTTGGCAATCGTATTTCTACTGTTGTTCCGTTATTTGCTTCACTCGTGAGACGAATCGTACCCTCATGAGCTTCGATAATCCCCTTCACATAACTCAATCCCAAGCCAAAACCTTTTCGCGTGTGGATGTTCCCTGTCTCTTCGCGATAAAACTTATCGAATGCACGTTTCACTGCCGCCTTCTTCATCCCAATTCCATTATCTCGGAACACCAAAAGGTATTCCTTCGCTTCTTCTTTCAGTTCCACTTGGATCGACAAGTTTTCTTCTTTCCGATATTTTATGCTGTTATCGAGAATATTAATGAACGCGCTCAACAGATGAAAAACATCCGCATGAATGGGAGCTTTTTCGAGTTCGGTTGAGAATTCCATACGCCCCTTCACCGCCTCTACGGATAGCTCCACGTGCTTCATGGCTTCGTTTAAAAGCGTGATTAAGTCAGAAGCTTCGCGGTTCATTTTTAATTCTTGATAGTCGAGTGCCGCCATGTCCAACACACGTTCCACATGCTCATTCATTCGTTTTTCCTCACTTCGAATGATCGCCGCAAAACGTTCAATTTCTACAGGATTATTGATCACATTCGGATGTTGAATTGATGACGCCGCCAGTGAAATTGAGGCCAACGGAGTTTTCAACTCGTGTGTCATATTATTGATGAAGTCATTCTTCACCTGACTCATCCGTTTTTGCTTAAAGATAAAATAGAGCGAGTACGCAAAACTCACCAGAATAAGTACCGTAAACAGGATACAGAGCCACACGATCCACTTAATTCCCGACCAGATAAATCCGCTTTTCCCGTTAAACTGAAGCACCAGTTCAAATTGATCAAAAAAGACTTGGTCATTCGGAAATAACTTCTTTTTGTAATTGATAGCATCTTTCTTCGGATCGAACCCCTTCGTTTTGTAGTTGGACAACATCTCTTTCGTTGCCACTTCATATACTGCGTATTCTGGCTGCTCCTCGATTCCCTCCTCCTTAAGCGATTTGGTTAAAAGAGAATCCAACGTAGAACGAGAAACACGATCCGACAAGTCACCAGAGAAGGTGTGCTCCATGACATACCTTCGAACTACCGTAGAAATATTATCGAATTTATTGAGTTCGCTTTCGGTAATCAAAATAATGGAATCCGCTTTGCGCGCACTCTCCTCTACTTCTACCTGCAGCGTCCTCAGCGTATTCTCAAGTTCATCTATATTAAAATCACCTTCCTTGAGGTATTCGTGCGCCACATTGATACCGTCATCACTACTTTCAATGGAAATTTCAATTTTACTTTCATTCGAACGAAAAACCGAATCGTTCACGTGCTCTTCAAATGTATCCACATCAACAATCTCGCTCAATTCATCCTCCAAAAAGAAGCGTGCCTCTTCCTCGTCAATCGACGTATTCACCTCATTAAGCGCAGCAATTACACGGTATTCAAACTCCTTTTCTTGATCGCTAATTGCTTTGGACACCCACAAGGTTTGCAGCACAATAATTCCAACTAGTGAAATCACCATTAGCGCGACAAGACTATAAATTAACCGAGTTTTCATCGAGTTAAAAATACATTCATCAAATGGGAACGGCACGACTTTAACCTAACTTTAACCTACCTTGGATTTTCTTTAACGCTCTTCTCATTGGTCTCTCGGTACTTTTGAAAACACAAACCCGATCAACGATCAATAAAATTTAGCACAATGAAATCAATTCAAAAAATCACCCTTTTGGGAGGCGTCTTGTTGACCTCCTCAGCACTTCTTTATTCCTTCACAAAATCCAACGGAGAAGGAGACAAAATGAAGAAATACCAAATTATTCATCACTCAAATGGAGAAACAACCACGTACGATACGGTTCTTCCGATGAATTCATCATTGACACCTGAACAATTTGTGGCCTCCAAAGGAATTTCATCCGAACATCTTGAAGTCGTAAAAATACCGTCCATTTCAGAAATAGAAACAGAAAAGGAAATGATCAAAACGTTTTTACATGAAGTAGAAATTGAAAGCGACGGCGAAGGAAATAGCGAAGAAGTACAAATCAAGGTAGAGATCGATGAAAATGGAGAGATGATCACCCAAAAATTTGTGAATGGTGAAGAAGTAGAAATTACCGATGAAGAATTACAGGAAATCACAACTTCGCACGGAAAACATGGAAAAGTAATAGAATTGCGCCTAGACGATGAAGAAGGTGACCAACAATTCGAAGAGCACGTGGAAATTTCAGTAGAGATGGATGATGAAGGAAACGTGATAACAAAGAAGATCGTGAACGGTGAGGAAGTTGAACTTTCTGAAGAGGAATTGGAGAATCTTCGCGTATTTGAAATGACTGACGGCGACGATCTCAATGTGTTTATCGATAGTGAGGAATTGCGTGAAGAGATGAAAGAACTTACTCTCGAAATGGAAAAGCTCATGGAAGAAGCAGACGAGAATGCTCAGCTGATTGTGAAACGAATTGAAACAAACATTGGCGATGATTTCGATTGGATTTCCGAAGATGGTGAGCAACCGATTCGCGTATTTTCGTCAGATAACGAAGACCATACGATCGTTTTGGTTACTGAAAATTACGATAAAACTACTTCATCAGAAGCAAAAATCTTACTCGACGATTCCAATTCTGAAACAACCGTTTTTCCGAATCCTAATGACGGCACCTTTAGCATTTCTCTCAACAACGATGAAGCCGTAAAAACGAAAATTGTCATCACAGATGCTAACGGAAAAAAGGTATTCGAAGAGAACCTTGGAAAGTTTTCAGGGAAGTACAATAAGAAAGTTAACCTAAAAGAATTCGGTTCAGGAATGTACACCGTTACCATCGAAAGTGGAAAGAACAAAGAAGTAAATAAAGTGATGATCAACTAAAATTTAGCAAAACGAAGGAATACACATCTTCCGATCATCAACAAACTGCTGTGGCTTTAATTCCGCAGCAGTTTATCAACATATCTCATAAAAAATCAAAAGGAAAATATAAAAGAAGTTAAGGAACCCATCATGTATTAGCGTGAAAGCATACATTCAACAAAACTCAATTCAATGAAAACTATACTGATTCTAACTTTTCTATTCTCAGCTACCGGATTTGCCCAAAATAGCGATCCAAACGAATTATATATCCACAAGACAATTATCAAAAATGAGGACACAATTCGTTATCACGTCTACTCGAAGAGAGAGCTGAAAGAGCAACAAAAAATTCTTCTGTTTTTTCACGGATCTGGAGGCGAACCATTGTACTCGAAGGTGATTGTTCATGATACCATTCAGGTAATGGAAGACGGAAAATTAGTTGATAAAGTTCAAAAGAAAATCTACCTCGGTAGTTCCGTTCCATTAGATTTGAATGCCATTCCAGAAGATTGCGCACTTGTCGTTATCTCCAAAAAAGGAGTGCCTTTTTGGTCAGATGACGAACATTATTCTCCACAAGGTAGTTTCTATGAATTTGAATCCCTAGATTACCGCGTTTGGCAAGGCGATGAAGTCATAAACGACCTTTTGAAAAAACACATCAAAAAACCGAGTCACGTAATGATTTTAGGTCATTCGGAAGGCTCAGATGTAGTGGCAAAACTGGGACATGTCAACAAACAGATTACGCATGTTGGCTTTTTCGCTGGAGGAGGAAACACACAGTATTATGACTTCGCACTGTTTATTCAAAAGGAAGTTCAGCGGGGAAACATAACGCAAGAGGAAGCGAATTTGCACCTTGACACCTTGTTTAGCAATCTGAAGGAAATTGAAGCAGATCCCAATTCAACAACCAAACAATGGTATGGTCATGCTTATCGCCGATGGTCGCATTTCAATGAAGCACCCATCGACAACTTATTGAAGATTGACAAACCACTTTTCGTTGCTGTCGCAGGTCAAGACCAATCGGTGCCCGTTGAGTCAAGTTTACTCATCCCTATCGAGTTCATTCGGCATCACAAAGAAAATTTGACCTATAAAATTTATCCGAATTACGATCACGGCTTCTCCATTCCTCCCAAAAATGAAACCGAAAGGTGGGAGCAACACTTCCAATCCGTGTTCGAAGCATTTATGGAATGGGCGAACTGAAGAAGTATACCTCATTAAAAAACAAAACCGTTGCCCCCATAAAGCGCAACGGTTTTTCTATTTCTTACTTCGACGCTTATCCAAACAATTCCTTTGCATTGGACGAAAACAGCTTCACCGCAATGGCCAACAGGATAATTCCGAATACTTTTTTCAGAATGGCAATACCTCCAGGTCCCAATATATTCTCAATGATGCGTGTCATTTTCAATACCAAGAAAACAACCCCTGCGTTGATACAAATTGCCAAAATGATATTGATTTCCTGGTACTCTGCGCGCAAGGAAATGATCGACGTTAACGATCCTGCTCCTGCAATAATTGGGAATGCTAATGGAACAATACTGGCCGTTTTCCCAGAAACTTCATCGCGGAATAAGCTAACTCCCATAATCATTTCAATTGCCATGGCAAAAAGAATGATCGAACCAGCAACGGCAAAGGCTTGAACTTCAACTCCGAATAAGAGAAGAATGTTGTCCCCAACAACCAAGAAGAGAATCATGATAGCAAAGGACACAACCGTTGCCCATCCAGCATGAATGTCGCCTCCCGTTTGTTCCTTTAATTTAATAATGATCGGAATCGACCCTACGATATCGATAACGGCAAACAATACCATTGTTGCCTTGAACAATTCTGTCCAATTAAACGCTTGAAAGAATTCCATGATTTGTTAACTATTTTAAGATGGTGGCTTCCACCACGGTTGGTAAAAAAGTTTGTTCTAATTGACTTATTTTCTGCTGAACACTCTGTAAATTATCTGTTTCGTCCAGCGCGCAGTAGAATTGCGCAATTTTTTGTCCCTTATCGAATTCCTCATTCACGTAGTGAATGGTAATCCCTGTTTCCTTTTCCCCTGCTTCGAGCACTGCTTTGTGTACATTCGCTCCAAACATTCCTTTTCCTCCAAATTTTGGTAATAATGAAGGATGAAGATTGATCATTCGATTGTTATACGCCCGAATCAATTCAGCTGGAATCATACGTAAATATCCCGCCAAAACAATCCAATCCAATCGCTGATCTTGACAAAACGAACGCAATAATCCTCCATTGGCAACATCCGTATTACTCATATAGAAAATCGGAATACCCAAATCGTATGATCCTTTCAAGACAGGTGCTGTTTCCACATTACTCAATACCAAAGCGACTTCCAAAGACGGATGATCCTTGAATGTGCGAATCAGGTTGAGCGCGTTACTACCTGTGCCAGAAGCAAATATACCAATGCGTTGTTTTGACATGCCGCAAAGGTAGAAAGTCCAAATCGAACTACACGCACCATTTTGTAAAGTTTCATTAAAAAAAGTTCATTTATTCGACCAACGTATGGTATTTACCGCCATACGGAATTGAATTCAAGTTGAATCAGCCCGTGTTTTGTAACTTTTGACGGGGAGTTCATTATACTTGGACTATGAAAATGTACGCGTTGCTCCTCTCTCTACTGTTTTTGCAAACAACATTTGCACAAAACGATGCACGAATTGAAGAGATTCTTTCGGCGAATCGGACAGAGACAGAAAAATTAGAAGCCGTTTCCTCCAACTCGGTCACGCTGCTGCCCTCGCATTTTGCAGAAGATGCTATCGCGTTTAGAGAGTCTGTGGAAAAACTAAAAGAGTTGACCATCATCAAAGTGTACTATGTACATACGACCTACCGACAAAGCGCACGTTTTAATCAAAAGAAACTCGACCGACATCGCTTTCAGCAACTCAACGCACTTTTTCCTGAAGTAATCGGAAATCCAGCCATTGAATGGGGAATTGTTTCACAAACAGGATGTGAGTCTCCCGAAATGGGGAAATCATACTTTCATGGGTTTATCGTGATTCATCGCCCCATCCAAACAGAAAAAGACCGACTCGCAGAAATAAAACGTCTGGAAGACTACATGAAAAATCCTACGGATGTATTTGTGACAGAAAAACTCGATGTAATCGAAGATCAATTAAAATCTTCTTCCAGCGGAGCTGAAACCACTATCATTCCCGATCAAGATGCTCGTTATGCTGACGGGGCCAATGCCATGCTGAGTTATTTAAAGAGAGAACTTCGTACCGATGAAATTGCATTGAAACGCGATGATCAATGGGTAAAAACGCATTTAAAAGTAGATGAACATGGCGTATTGTCTGGTCTCACGTTCGAAGAAGACTATCCAGAACGAATAAAAAGTTCCGTAGAAAATGCCATTTTAAAAATGCCTAACTGGGAGCCAGCCTATCGCGATTCGGTACCCGTCAACTCAGAATTGGATTTGGAGCTACGCGTATCTTACTCACCTTCGGTGAATGGCATGTATTTAATCAATGGAGATCGCCCAACACTCGAACAAGCAAAGCTGGAGGAAAAACCGAAAGATCTCATGAAACTGTACAGCGGAGCCACTCCCGAGGAAATTTTCATGAAGCAAGCGCCTGTTTACAAAGGACTCGAAATTATGGATCGAACAGAGCGGTGTGCACTTGTAATGGATGTTACAGGAAGCATGAGTCAACATGTCGCTTCCATGATTCGTTGGATTGGTATTCATCAAGATTCGCTCAACTTTACAAGCTTTACCTTCTTCAACGATGGAGATGGAAAACCTTCCCGAAAGAAACGAATAGGTTCCACAGGAGGAGTCTACAACACCTTCAATGTCAACGAAATCGAAAGCCTTGTAACAGAAACCATGCGCAAAGGTGGCGGTGGCGAGCGTGCCGAGAGTGATATCGAAGCCTTGATTTTCTCACAAGACAAAGACACCTTTTCTACATCGATACTATTAATTGCAGATAATTACTCGGAAGTACGCGATATCGAACTGTTGCCTTCTGTGAGCAAACCCATCAATCTATTAATCTGTTCCGTTCGAGGAGCAGTACGCACAGACTATTTGTCCATTGCGAAAAACACAGGCGGAAAACTCCTTTTCAATGGAGAAATTATTCGGTTAGGTCACCTTCAACGCGGAGATGTTCTTGCAGTTGGAAGTTATCAATACGATTACAATGGCAAGTCTTTCACTCTTCGAAAGCGCGATCAAGACATTGGATCATCTAATCTAAATCTGCAAAGACGCGAATGATATCCATCGAACTAATCATTCCAACCACATTTCCTTCTTCCATTACCACCAAATGATGAACATCATTCTTCACCATCATTTTTGCTGCATCCTTCACTTGGTTGTTCTTCAGGACAACGTGAACGCGCGTCGACATGATATCTTGCACCAATAAGGTTTCGCTTGTGCAAGCTGCTAGATCACTCGAAGAAACAATTCCCGTGATCGTACCATCATCTTCCAAAACAGGTAAGGCATTCACGCCTTTTCGCGTTAACCTACTCTTCAAGTTTTCAATCGTCACATTTCTTTGCGTAACCATTACAGGTGCATTCATTATTTCCTCTATCCTCATACTTTGTCGTGTTTGATTCGTTATTTCATTACAGTTTAAAATTAGTTAGATGGAACCGAACAAAACATGACCTACATCAGTTCAAATGCGCTTCACTGCATTCAATTTTATATTTTGCCTACAAAAACACGAACATGTCTGCTAACGACTTTCCATTTATCGACTTTACGCGTGAAACGTATTCCGCTGAAGAAATGATCGAACGCTCACAAAGTTTCCTTGAATGGGCGGACCAACGTCGATCCGTTCGCGATTTTTCCGACCAACCCGTTCCGAAGGAAGTGATGGAAAATATTCTGATGACTGCCTCAACCGCTCCCTCGGGAGCACACAAACAACCGTGGACATTTTGCCTGATTTCAAATTCAGCCTTGAAGTCAAGACTGCGTGCCCTGGCGGAAGAAGAAGAGAAAAAATCCTACGGTGGCCGCATGAGCGACGAATGGCTTGAAGATTTGGCACCACTGGGAACCGATTGGCAAAAAGAATTCATCGATATCGCTCCATGGATTGTTGTGGTGATGAAACGACCGTACGAAATGCAGGAAGATGGAACAAAACGCCAAAATTACTATGTATCAGAATCCGTGGGCTTAGCTTCAGGATTTTTACTGATGGCTGTTCACCATGCTGGACTCGTTGCATTGACACATACGCCGAGTCCGATGAACTTTATCGCCAAAGCCCTCAATCGACCTGAAAATGAGCGTCCTTTCTTGTTAATTCCCGTTGGATATCCGGCAAAAGATGCAAAAGTACCCGACCTAAACAGGAAATCGAAGCAAGATGTGATTGCCATTTACGACTAAAACCGAGAGATTTAGCGTAAGTTTTTATTCGAATTCACACCAATAATTTTGGATTCTGATAATTTGTGGTTTTCTTTGCGGCTGAATTAACCCATTAAAAAAAAGAAAAATGTCTGACGTTCAATCAAAAGTAGTATCTATCATTGTAGATAAGTTAGGTGTTGAGGAAAGCGAAGTAACGAATGAAGCAAGCTTCACGAATGATCTTGGGGCTGACTCATTAGATACAGTTGAGCTTATCATGGAATTCGAAAAAGAATTCAACATCGCGATTCCAGACGATCAAGCTGAAAATATCCAGACTGTTGGCGACGCTGTACAATACATTACAGATAACGCAAAATAGTTAACAACATTTCGATTAAGTAAACGAACGATATTTACATGGAGCTGAAAAGAGTAGTAGTCACTGGTCTAGGAGCCTTAACTCCAATTGGAAATAACCTTTCTGAATATTGGGACGGCCTTATCAATGGTAAAAGTGGTGCTGCACCCATTACGCGCTATGACGCATCGTCGTTTAAAACATTGTTTGCTTGCGAACTTAAAGGCTTCGACGCCGCCGATCATTTTGATCGTAAGGAAGCAAGAAAACTAGATCCATTCTCGCAATATGCTATGGTCGCGGCTACCGAGGCCATGGCAGATTCGGGTCTAATGGAATCAGAACCCAATCAAGACCGTATCGGTGTGATTTGGGGGTCTGGAATCGGAGGACTCCAAACATTCCAGGATGAAGCGAAAGCTTTCTTCCAAGGAGACGGAACTCCGCGAATTAACCCATTCTTTATTCCAAAGATGATTGCTGATATCGCAGCAGGTCACATTTCCATTAAATATGGTTTGCGTGGACCTAACTACGTTACGGTTTCGGCATGTGCATCGTCTACAAACGCCATCATTGATGCTTTCAACTACATTCGTCTCGGTAAATCTGACGCGATTGTAACTGGAGGGTCCGAAGCATGCGTAAACGAAATGGGAATGGGAGGATTCAATGCCTTGAAAGCACTTTCAACTAGAAATGATTCCCCAGAAACAGCTTCTCGTCCATTCGATTTGGATCGTGATGGTTTTGTTTTGGGTGAAGGAGCTGGAGCATTGATTCTCGAAGAATATGAACATGCTAAGCGCCGCGGAGCAAAAATCTACGCCGAAGTAATTGGTGGAGGAATGTCCGGAGATGCGTATCACATGACCGCTCCACACCCAGAAGGATTGGGAGCCAAAAACACAATGCTTGCCGCTTTAGAGGATGCCGAAATTGATCCTTCGCAAGTAGATTACGTGAATGTTCATGGTACTTCAACACCGTTGGGTGACATCGCCGAAGTAAAAGCTATTAAAGCTGTTTTCGGTGACCATGCGTATGATTTAAACATCAGTTCAACAAAATCGATGACAGGCCACCTTTTGGGTGCTGCCGGAGCTATTGAAGCGATCGCATCGATTATGGCTGTGCAAAATGATATTGTTCCACCAACGATTAATCACTTTACTGACGATCCAGAATTGGATAACAAGTTGAACTTCACATTTAATGAAGCGCAAAAACGTCAGGTAAACATCGCTCTTTCGAACACTTTCGGGTTCGGAGGTCACAACACTACAGTGATTGTCAAAAAATTTGAGGCTTAATTGTCGAAGTTTTTCAATTTCTTTCAAAAAAGCGTCCCAAAGACGACTCCCGATATCGAGCGGTTCATTATTGAACGCTTTGGATATCACCCGAAAAATGGAGAATACTTTGAACATGCCTTAACGCACAAGTCAATCCTAAACACCACCGAAATCGAAGTCTCGAACGAACGATTAGAGTTTCTCGGTGATGCCATTCTCGATTCGATTGTTGCCGAATTTCTATATGAACGCTTTCCGAATGAAAACGAAGGCTATTTGACGAAAATCAAGTCGAAAGTCGTGAGCCGAAATACCTTAGGTACGCTTGGACACGATATGGAAATTGGAAAAGTCCTTCGTTACAATAAAAACCGCACCATCAAAATGGAAACGATTGAGGGGAATGCCTTCGAAGCATTGGTGGGCGCTATCTACCTCGATGGAGGCTATGAAGCTGCTCAACAAAGCATTATCCAACACGTTTTCAGAAAGTACGTCAACCTCAACCGCATTCTAAAGGAAGAAATCGACTTTAAATCACGCTTGTTTATTTGGAGTCAGAAGAACCGCCTTCCCATTGAATTTGAGGTATTGAAAGAAGAAAACGAAGGAGCGAGTTGGAACTATTTAGTACGCGTAAATATCAATGATCGCGAGTACGGTCGAGGATCAGGATCTTCCAAAAAGAAGGCTGAACAAGCTGCCGCGCAAGAAACCCTCGAATTATTGGGAGAATTGTAAACCGCTTCTCTCCAAGGCGAATTCACACCCTTCCCTTTTCATCTCGGTGATTTAACTTTTTCTTAAACTACACGATTGAAAGAATGCTTACTTTCGAATAACGCAATTCAGTACGAATGACCAAAACAACCATTGCACTAGCTTCAGCCTTGTCTATTTCGGCATGTGGCACAAAGAAAACCATTGATTTACAAGGTCACCGCGGATGTCGTGGTATCCGACCTGAAAACACGGTGATTGCTTTCGAAAAAGCACTTGAAATTGGTGTGACCACATTAGAGATGGATGTTGTGATAACAAAAGATCACGAAGTGATTGTTTCGCATGAACCGTACTTCTCCCACGAAATTTCCACCGATCCCTCAGGAAACCTCATCACCAAGGAGAACGAAAAAGAGCACAACCTGTATCAACTATCGCACGAAGCGATTGAACAATACGATGTAGGATTAAGACCACACGCACGATTTCCTCAACAGGAAAAAGTGGCCGCTACAAAACCCTTGCTGAAAGATGTGATCGAAATGTCCGAAAATTACACGTTGATCCATTCGCGCAAAAAGCCCTTCTATAATATTGAAGTCAAACGAGATCCTGCGTTGGATTCACTTTTTCAACCACCTGTGGAAACTTTTATCGACCTCGTATTGAGTGAAGTTCAACATCAACCATTTTCAGATCGCGTGTGTTTGCAATCTTTCGATTTGGAGACGCTTCGATTGATTCACGAAAAAGCACCAGAAATTACTCTCGCTTTGTTGATTGAAGCGGAAACTGACGTCGAAGAAAATATCAAAACCCTAGGCTTCACACCAAATATTTACAGTCCGTATTTTGCCTTGATTAATCAGCAAACCATGGATTATTGTAATGAGCACTCCATTCGTGTCATTCCATGGACAGTCAACAAAAAAGAAGACTTGTTGCACCTGCTCGAATTGGGAGTTGATGGAATTATCACCGATTATCCGAATGAGTTTAAGGTCATTTTGGAAGAGAAAGAGGTAGAAATTCGGTAAATCTTCTTCCTATTGGATTGAATTTCTGTCAGTGAATGAAGGTAGCAATTTAGAAAGAAATAGAAGAAGATGAAACCGACTAAACGCTGCTGCATTCCTAAAGAATCGTTCGCAACAGTTAGTTCAAAAATGACCTCTTCAAACCTTCAACACACCTCTTAATCAAATCAATGGCATAACTTTTGGGAGTGATTTGAAAAACCAACCCGAATCTATTTATCTTTGGTAGAAAGGATCGATTATTCGGACCAAAAACATGCTTATGCGCCAAATACTACTTATTGCCTTCATCGGCACACTCGTTAGCTTATCAAGCTGTAAACACTCGTATCGAATCTCTGTAAAAGAACCAGCTGTTATTCGAATTCCAGACGAAGTGAAAACAATCGGGGTGATCAATAATGTATCGGATGAAAACAGTCCTGAAAAGATCGTTTCTACGATGTTAGCCACCCAGCAAGTGAACGGAAATGTGATAGCAGCAGAACGTGCTATGGATGGAGTGATTCAGTCGTTCAATAACACCCAAGACATGTTCGGTCAGATTTTCGAGGTGGATTCAACTTATTTCTTAGCAAATGGTAAATTGAACTGGAACATGCTCGATTCTGCTGCAGTTACCCAAGGTATTGACGGCTTCATTGAATTATCCGAACTTCGTTCAGTTAGTCCTGTTGGAGGAACAGTACTCGCAAATGCTACGAAACAAACAAATCATCGATTAACAGGTACACTTTTCGTAAATGTACACGTTGTTGAAACGGGCATCACTTATGAACGCTACAATGTAAAATACACCTACAACATTCAACTGTCAGGATCGGTAAATATCATTAGCATTTTAAATGACATTCAGCGCAAGCGAGAATACTACCGCGCGCTTGGTTTTCAACTCGGATTTAAGGCGGGGAAACTGATATACCCCAATTGGGTTTGGGTAGGTCGCACCTATTACACAAAAGGAACTCCAGGTTTGAAATCAGCAAAGAAAATGTTACGAGAAGGAAACTGGCAATTGGCCGAACGTCGGCTTTTGATGGAAATCGACCACACCAATCGTAAAAAACGCGGACGCATTTTGCACAACCTCGCACTTGCCAAAGAAGGACAAGGAGAGATTGATGCAGCCATCGAGTATGCCGAGCGAGCAGCTTTGGAGTGCGACAATAAATTGGCGAACGAATACCTCGTGAAACTCCGTGATCGGAAACGTATTATGGAACAATTGTAAACGACCTCACCATGACTGTGATTGGGAGATTGCAGCGTTGGTTTACGAAGTCTGTTTTCATCTTACTGAGAAATGAGATATTCGTACCTTTCAAATTCAGAAAAACGAACATGAAACAAACACTGATCTTTCTTCTCTTCATATCCATCGGAACCGTTCAAGCACAAGTCATTGTGAAGGAACAAGCCGACACCATTCTCATCAATCGGATGTTCCTATCTCCGGAGGAAGAGGCACGGTTCAATTCTGAAGAAAGCATGAATAAGTGTGTGGACGTTTGGAAGAAAATGGAAGCGAGTGGCAGAAAGAATCCTACGGCTGCTGAACGCAAACTACTATCGAACTGCAATGAAATGATGGAAAGTCCATGGGAAGTGATTGGCGGTGGGTGCAGTTGGTATTGCGGAGAACACGTGGATACCGTAACAGCAACAAGCTCTCTTCCTCAACAAGGAAAATACAACTACGACGTTAAAAACATCTTCGATTTAGATTATCAAACTGCTTGGGTAGAAGGCGTTCCTGGTTACGGGATTGGAGAGAAAATTACGTATCACTTTCCTGGAAACCATCCTCGTATAACGGAAATCATTCTTGTAAATGGGTACGTAGTTTCAGAAGATGCTTGGTTCAATAACTCACGTGTGAAGACGCTCAATGTATATTACAACGAAGAACTGTTTGCCACGCTTCACCTCAAAGACACGAAAAATGACCAGGTCTTTCGATTTGACCCAATTGGCTCTCGCAATTATTTCGAAGTAGTAGAAAATGCACCCGATTGGAAGTTAACCTTCGAAATAGTAAACGTTTATGAAGGTGATTTATACGATGATACGGTTATTTCCGAACTCTATTTCTTCGGAGTAGACGTTCACTAATGAAAGACATCATGCAACGATTCATTTTTCTTCTCCCAAGTAAGGTGTGTTTTAATGTACGCGAACAGCGCTATGGTGTAATCAAAATAACAAATGAATAAAATCAGAGAACTCTTCGAGTCGATTGTTGATCTTTCGGAAGAAGATTGGACCTTCTTTTCGTCTAAACTCGAGCGCGTAGAGTTTCCGAAAAAATCCGTTATTCTTTCCCGTGGACACGTTGAAAACTACCTCTCCTTTATCGAAGAAGGTTCCGTTCGCTATTTCATTCCGAAAATCGAGAACGACCTCACTTTTGGCTTTTCTTTCGAGCATCAATTTATGTGCGCGTACGATTCGTTTCTCACCCGACAGCCTTCCAGCTACGAAATTGACACACTCTCAGAAACAATACTTTGGCGCATTTCTCATGCTGATTTACAAGAAGTGTACGCTCACACGAAAGTTGGAAATACAATTGGTCGGATTACTTCTGAAAACATTTTTCTGATCAAGGCAGAGCGTGAACTTTCCTTACTTAATCAGACAGCAGAAGAGCGCTACCTTTCCCTTTTCAAAAAGCGCCCGAATGTAATTAAGGAAATTCCGTTGAAGTACATCGCTTCATACATCGGTATCACTCCGCAAGCCTTAAGTCGTATCCGCAAGCGCATTTCTTAACCCAGGTTCATTGTTACGACCTTTTGGTTTACGGAACTTTGTAAGAAAAAATGAAACCTCTAATTGTCTTATTGATTGCATTTGTTGCCGTTGGCATTACGCTAAAAGTCTTCAAAGGCACATTTCATCTTGCCTTAACCGCCCGAATCGCTATTTCTATCATGTTGGTCTTTACCTCTCTAGGTCATTTTATGTTTCCCGATGGAATGGCTCTCATGATTCCAGAATTCATTCCATTTAAAAAAGAATTGGTTTACCTCACTGCCATCTTCGAAATAGCTGGCGCAATTGGATTGCACATCACTCCAATCAGAACGCTTACAGCCTGGTTCCTTATCCTCTTTTTTATCCTGATGCTACCTGCGAACATCAAAGCCAGTATTGAACATTTGGATTACCAAAGTGCCACATACACTGGGCCTGGACTCAACTATTTGTTCTTCAGAATACCTTTACAAGTAGTATTTATTCTCTGGGTGTATTTCTCATCGGTGCGAAATCCCTAAAATCACACGTGCTACTTCTTGCGTAAACGCCATCACCATTCAGATTTTACTGTGACCAACGAGTGAGTCATATTCAACTTAACAAATCTTAACTTTTTCCGCATACTAAACACATTCCTTGCTACGTAGTAGCAGCATGACCAAAACGAGAAAACACCAACTGCTGCTGCTCATGTCCATGAGCGTATTTTCGCTTATGCTCTGTATCACACGCATTATCATCACGGGCGAAATCAATTATTTCTTTTTGAATTGGAATTTATTCCTCGCCTTTGTTCCGTTGGGAGTTACGATGGTGTATGAATTCTTGTTGAACGACGAAAATCAACTTGCTCAAAAATGGTGGGTGAAGATCGGCGTACTTGGATCTTGGTTGCTATTTTTCCCGAACGCGCCGTACATCCTCACAGACATCTTCCACATGCGCTTTGAGGACTCGGCACCGCAATGGTTCGACCTCATTTTGATTTTAAGCTATGCTTGGACAGGATTGCTCGCAGGTTTTATCAGTTTGTCTGACATTCAACGATACATCTTGCCGTTCAAAGGAAACTGGCAAACCATTGCCACTGTTGTTGCATTGATTTTCCTCACTGCTTTTGGTATTTATTTGGGACGCTACCTCCGATTCAACAGTTGGGATATTCTTCACCGACCTGGACATTTGTTCGCAGAAATTGCCGATCGATTCATTCATCCTTTCAGACATTCACGCACGTGGGGCATGACAATTGGGATGGGTGTTTTGCTGAATTTTATTTATTGGAGCATGTTTCAAACGTGGCAGCAAAAGAAGGTACTCACTTCAAAAACTTCATAATCGCCTCCCATAATTCGTCCGTAACGTCCGATCGTTGGTCGCAGTAAAAGCGTGAATATCCTCCATCGATAATGACTTTTCCTTGATCCACCGAACCCGATAAAATCAGTGGTTGATCGGCAACCCACGCCTCGACACGTAGGCGATAATCCATGGGAAAGGCCACAGTTGATCTACCTGCGGGAATTGTTTTTCGTTCAATTCTCAAGTTTCCACTCTCCTGCTCAATCTCGGCAACTTCCGAATGGTATTCACCAAAACTTTCCTTGAGATACAACTTCTTGGTGAGTTGATTTGATTCCGCCTGCAACGGCCAGTTCTCAGCTCCCAAGTACAACCCTCCTCCACCTCGAACGAAGGCTTCGACACGGTTTACTTCGTCATCTGTTAACGAACTTGTTGAATTCGAAAAAAAACAGATCACCTGAAATGAATCCAATGAATCAGGAAGCACTCCAACTTTTTGGATACTTGAATCTTCCAAGCACACCGAATTCAGATTGCCCATCACCAACACTTGTTTCCCATTGGTCTGAGACAGACTCAAAAAAGGGAGAAACAGGAAAACGAACAACATGAATTTCATGCTATCGAGTACAACTCATGGCGCTGTCGGTTCAATTTTTGGATGTATAATGAATGATAGCGCTGTGGGAACTATCCGAAAAATTCGCTAACTTCAATAAAAACCTACCATTATGAACCACATTGAACGCGGCAAAGCTGGAGAAGCACTTGCGGCTGATCTCCTGAGAAAGAAACAGCATCAGATTATCGCCACGAATTTTCGATTTCGACGAGGAGAAATTGACATCATCTCCATTAGCAACAACAAACTTATTGCAACAGAAGTAAAAACCCGAGAAACCGCTCAGTTCGGATCTCCACATGCGGCCGTTTCTCGATCGAAGCAACGTCAAATTATTTCTGTCATGAATGCCTTTATCGACCAATCACAACGTAGCGAAGAAGTTCAATTTGATGTTATTTCGATTGTCCTCAGTAAGTCAAAGACCGAAATTGAACACATCGAGAATGCTTTTTATCCGTTGATCTGAAAAGCGTGTAAAACGATTGGTTTTGAAGTGATTTGCGTAGCGAACCAATTTTCTAATGTAGAATCTGGGCTCAATCGTTCCAGCTTGTGTTCAGCTCTGGGAAATATCCTATCTTTGCCAACACAATAGTATCGTTATGAACAGAGGAAGAGGGAAATTCAATGCAGATGGACAAAAAAAACGCGGCGGTGATTCGAAGCGTAAATCGAGCGGAGATCGTTCGAAACCAAAATCTGCTAAACCCGGCTCGTCAAAATCACGTGGCAAAGGAAAATATGTTGATTTCAAAGAAAAACAACGTAAAGGAGACACGCTACCCTCATTTGGAGAGAATGTTCGCTTGAACAAGTTCTTATCGAATGCAGGCATTGCTTCTCGTCGTGAAGCAGATGTACTAATTTCAACAGGGGTTGTAACCGTAAACGGTGAGATCGTTACAGAAATGGGATACAAGGTAAAACCTGGTGACGAAGTGAAATACGATGGTCATACGATCAAAACAGCGACTAAGCGTTATGTTCTATTGAACAAGCCAAAAGGATATGTTACTTCCATGAATGATCCTTTCGGGCGTAAAAATGCTTACGGATTAATCCAAAAGGCATGCAAAGAAGCTGTTTTCCCAATGGGAAAGATGGACAAGGATACCACTGGACTCGTGTTGTACACGAATGATAGCGATCTCGATAAAAAGATGAGTCACCCAAAACACAAACCCGTTCGTCTTTACCATGTTGAACTGAACAAGAAAGTGCAGCCAGAAGACATGGAAAAATTGCGTTCAGGTGTTCTTTTGGAAGATGGTACCATCCAATTCGAAAAGGCGGAATACGTAAATGGATCGGAAATGTATGAGATTGGTATAGAAGTTTCTTCTACAAAAAGTCAGGTTGTTCGTCGCGCTATGGAAGCGCTCGGATATGTTGTGACAAAGTTGGATCGCGTGACCTTTGCTGGACTCACAAAGAAAGATCTACCTCGTGGACACTACCGTCTTCTCAATGAAAAAGAAGTTGCATTTCTAAAAATGAAATAAATGAAGTACGCTTTTTGGATCATGCTAATGATTGTCGCAGGTCTTTTTTCCTGCGAAGGTGAACAAGAACCGAATGAAGTAAACCTCTCAAAAAATGAGTTTGGACCTTACTTTTATCCTTACGACACAGTTCCCAAAGTGTATGTTTACCGTGATTTAGTAAGCGGTCTCGAAGAAGAATTTCACCGTGTTTTTAGCATTAATGATTCCGAAGGAAAACACATCGTTGTTGAAGTCTATAAATCAGATGGACGCATCACCGAAGCACTGAATTACGGATTAGACAGTCTTCTACTTATCGACCACATGGTTGTTGACCGTAATCTTAAAAACACGAAAGCGGAGCTCTTCAAAAACAAACTGATTCCAGCAAGCAAAACGGATAAAGCTTCATTTGTGAGCCGTTTTTCTGGTATTAGTGACTCGACACTCTTTTTAAAAGAAGTAGATCGAATCTATTCGAAGACAAAAGACATCGACATCATGGGGAAGAAAGTTTCGGCGGTTGTTTTCGACGATCATGTACGATTAACACTTTTCAATCCATTTAGTAAACAAGAAAACGTAGCCAACTGGGAAATGGTGAACTACTTTGCGAAAGGATATGGACTTGTTGAATGGCACACCCCAAATAGAGACGTTCATTATCGACTGGAAAAAATTATCCCGCAAGACGAATTTGTAAACTTAATGAGTAACCTATGAAATATTCCATTTTCATACTAGCATTGATTTTAACTCCTTCTTTAACTTCTGCTCAATCTGTTTGGAAAAAGAAAAAACAGAAGGTATCACATGCCCAAGGAACGCTTTACGGTTCATGGGGATACAACCGAAGTGCCTATACGAAAAGTAATATGCGCTTTGTTGGTCCCGGTTACGATTTCACCTTAGCCGGAGCAAAAGCACACGATAATCCTTCCCCACTTTCCTCTGGATATTACTGGAAAATCAATCACTTTAGTGTACCACAATTCAATGCGCGCGTCGGCTATTATTTCCGTCATCATTGGGCAATTTCATTCGGTTACGACCACATGAAGTACATTTTTCAGGATAAGAACGAAGTAACATTAAGCGGAGAAATTGATCCAGGTGTTGACAACGTAACAAATTGGTCAGGTTTATACGGTGGCGAAAAAGTTGTTACCGATCGAAACACCTTTCACTACGAGAACTCGGACGGATTGAATTATCTCCGTTTCGAATTGATGCGCACCGACATGCTCATTGCCTTAGGAAATGATAATCAATTTGTGATTTCTTCTAACCTAAGCGCTGGAGCAGGTGGTTTGCTTTCATTTAACGATTTTGATTTTGCCGGAACAAAAACCATGCGTACTATTTCCTTGTCTGGATATGGTGTATCCGCTCATGCGAGTTTACGCTTTGAATTCTTCCGACACGTGTATATTCAAACGAAGTTTGGAGGAGGATTGAATCATCAAGTGAAAGTACATACACGACCAAACGACCCTTCATCTTTTGCACGACATGCTTATGGTTACGGATCTTTTGATACCTCACTCGGGTTCTTATTGTACATTCGCCCAACGAATGCTTGCGACAGCTGTCCTGTTTGGAATTAACTTTAAAAAAGTGTAATTACCTATAGTCCAAAACCCTACATTCTATACCTTTTTGACTTGTTGAATTTAATCTAAAATTTAACACTTTGTCGTCTTTATAGTGAATTTTGTATTGTACTTTCGCAGCCTACAAACAATTAAATCTATGAAAAGAACACATATTCTTTTTGTACTAGCTCTAGTTATGGGCTTGTTTTCGTTTAATTCAAACGCACAAGTCAACATCGGAACTGGTACTCAAACGGGCTTGTCCCTTCCAATTGAACCGTACTTCGCTTACACGTACTCTCAATCCATTTATCTCTCTTCAGAAATTAATGCTTCTGGAGCAATTACTGGTTTAACCTTTTACGGTGAACCTGGAATTTCACCACTTACCAATTCAACCACTTGGGTCGTTTATGTTGGTCATACAACAAAAACATCCTTTGCCAATAGCAGTGATTGGGAAACTGGACTTACTCAGGTTTACAGTGGAGCAGTTAGTGTTGTTGGAAACAACGTAACCGTTACGTTTGCTACACCATTTGTGTACAACGGAACGGACAACTTGATCGTAGCGGTTGATGAAAATGGTTCTGGTTACGACAGTAGCACAGATGAATTTCTATGTACATCTACGACTTCGGCTCGAGCATTGACGTTTCGTAACGATACAACGGACCCTGATCCACTAGGAACCCTTCCTTCAGCGTCTTATGTTCGTCAAGCAATTCCAAATATTCAACTTATTGGAATCACTCAAACGTGTCCTTTGCCTACCGCTTTAACAGCAACAAACATTACGACAACATCTGCTGATTTTGGTTGGACAGAAAACGGATCAGCAACTACATGGAATGTAGAGTATGGTACTGCTGGGTTTACACCAACTGGAAACCCAACTATTTCTGGTACCACAAGTAACCCTGTTACAATTAGCCCATTGAATGATGATACATCTTATGATCTTTATGTACAAGCAGATTGTGGTTCTGATTCAAGTGCATGGGTAGGACCTTTCACATTTACTACACTTCAATCATGTCCAGATCCTTCTGCTCTAACAGCAACAAACATTACAGCAACATCTGCTGATTTTGGTTGGACAGAAAACGGATCAGCAACTACATGGAATGTAGAGTATGGTACTGCTGGATTTAC
>JABXHO010000022.1 GCA_013373595.1 Flavobacteriales bacterium
ATGAAGGCTTTGAATTCTTTTAACATAATAGATTCGTTTAAGTTTTTAGTGGTACAAATTTACTCAAGAAAAACGCTCTTGTTACAGTTCTGTACATAATTCTGTCAACAGACAAAAAGATTCGATGAACTAAAGTTCGAAGGGGTGACGGTTTATTAATGAGCGACTTAGCGTTACTTCATCGGCATATTGAAGCTCGGCTCCAACAGCAACTCCGCGTGAAATGGTTGAAATCGTCACGTCAAATTCTTTGAGCTTTTTGTACAAGAAAAAGTTGGTCGTGTCTCCTTCCATGGTGGGACTCAATGCAAAAACAACTTCCTTTACTTCACCGCTACGCACGCGCTCGACAAGATTGGGAATATTCAAATCCGATGGGCCAATTCCGTCCATTGGAGAAATAATTCCACCTAAAACATGATAAACGCCAGTATAGCTTTCCGTTCCTTCAATGGCTAAAACGTCTCGAATGTCTTCCACTACGCAAATTAGCGAGTGATCACGCTTTTCATTCAAACAAATCGAGCAGGTTTCTTGATCGGAAACATTTCCGCAAACGGAGCACTTTTTCACATTTTCCTTCATCTCAACAAAGGATTCTGAAAAGGCACGAATTTCTTCTTCACTTCGATTCATGAGCTGAAGCACCAGTCGCAATGCCGTTCTTCGTCCAATACCTGGAAGCGATGACATTTGCTCAACAGCGTTTTCAATATGTCTGGATGGAATTTTCACTATGTAAAGTTACCGATTTCTATCATGCCTAGTTCGCACAGAAGTATTACTTTTACATACTTCAATCTTAACAAGTGCAGCAGAAAATAAATATCGTCAATAAGAAAGCAAAGTTCGAATACCATTTAATGGATCAATTTACGGCTGGAATTCAATTGTCTGGCACGGAGATTAAAAGTATTCGGAACAATAAAGCGAGTATTGCTGAGGCCTACTGTGTTGTTTCGGATGGAGAAGTGTTTATTCGAAACATGCAAATTCAGGCTTATGAGAACAGTTCGTTCTACAATCATAAACTGAAAAGAGACCGAAAACTACTCTTGAATCGTAAGGAAATCGACAAGTTAGAGAAGTTTATGAAGGACAAAGGAAACACGATTGTTCCGCTCAAAATGTTTATTTCGGATAAAGGCTGGGCCAAATTGGTTATTTCTACAGCCAAAGGAAAGAAGCTCTACGACAAGCGTAATGATTTGAAAGATAAAGACGACAAACGTGCGATGGATCGTGCGATGAAACGTTTCTAGTTTAACTTACAAATATCCTAGGGTGAGCAAATGCGCCCACTGATCATTCCTGAACAAGAAGTACAACATCAGTCCGTTTACTCCGTAAAATGAAGTTTGATACACGATTGTGAATAGAATCGTCCGATTTTTCATGATGAGTGTGAGCAATGGAAGTAGGAAAAAGAAGATGACCAAAACTGTATTGCTGTAAAACGTAAAATGAACACGGTAGGGCCTGAAAGATGTTTTACCGCGCGAGATAATTTCGATTGGTTCGTGAAAAATCCAGCTTGATCGCACGTAGATATTCGTATGCCTTCCAAATAGGTCGTAGCGCATCCGTGAAATCCAATACGAAGCACTCTTTTCCGTTTGAACCAAGTTGATGTGTTCATTTCCACTTGACACGTTTTTCACCATCGCGTAGTGCGTTACTTTATCTTCAGTGAAATGGTGGGGAAGAAAATGTTCAGCAATTAGTCCGATTGATAAGACAATACCAAACACTGCCGACCATTTCATAAGGCTCCAGCGCCAACCTGTTGTTAATCTTCGGAAGTAACGCTCGTTCTCTTCAAATTCTTGTCGTGCTTGTCTTTCTTGACGTTCTTTCGCTTCACGAACGCGCTGTTCGTGTGACTTTTCATTTTTACTCGGACGATTTTTGGCAGGATTTGCCGCTTGATGTTGTGGTCGTCTCGCACGAGAAACACGAGCTTGTGGCGCCTTCTTTTTTCCGGTGAGTATTTCATACGCTTCGGTGATCACGATAAACTTCGCCTGAGCAGAGGCACTCGGGTTTTTGTCGGGATGATAACGCATGGCCATCTTTCGGTACGCTTTACGTATCGCCGTTTGATCAGCCCCAGGAGGAAGCCCAAGTAATTTATAGTATTTCGTGAGCGACATGGGGACGTATTTTACTCTTCAAACGATTGATTTTTCCGCTGGAGGTATAGCTGAATTCTTTGATATAGCGAATTTCCTTCGGAATTGAATACTTCGAAAGCACTGCTTCGAAGGAAGCTTTTGTCAGATTCAATGGTTTGGCACTTTCAACAGCCAAAATCAGCCTTTCTCCGAAGGTGTCGTCAACTTCTCCATAAACGAAAAAGGGGAGTGGTAGTAGCTTCGAAAGTTGAGATTCTATCTGTTCAGGATGAAGTTTTACACCGCCACTATTGATCACGAAATCCGTTCTTCCCAACCATCGAAACGAAGTTTCTGAAACCATTTCAATTGCATCATTGGTTTCGAGCGAATCTACGCCAATTGTAGGAGCATTGATCACAAGTGAGCCTTGATGCTCTTCAATTTTGATTCCGGGGAGACAATGAAACTCTTCTTGTAGTGGATGATTCAAACTTCGCATGGCAATGTGAGAAATCGTTTCCGTCATACCGAAGGTATGGTAAGCTTTGGTTGGAATGGATTGAAGTTGATCCAACAATGATTCGGAAACTGGACCTCCTCCAATAATTAGTTTGTTGATCTTCTGCATTGCGGCAGGCGTTTCTTCTAGGCTTTTTTGAACTTGCATCGGCACCATAGCAGCAAAATCAATAGGTTGATTCACCGATTGAAGTGGAGTAGAAGATACATCTGAAACGATAAGTTCTAGATCAAGAACAATCGAGCGAACAATCATCATTCTTCCACCAATTGTATCCATTGAAAGACACAAAAGGGCAGTGTCACCAGCCGAAAGACCAAGAAATTTCCCCGTCGCTAATGCTGAGGCAATCATGTGTTCTTTCTGAATACGAATTTCCTTAGGTTTTCCTGTAGAGCCAGAGGTGTGAACACAAATTTCCTGAGACGGACTGTTCCATTCCTCAACGAATTCGTTGACTTTACGTCTGGTTTCTGGATGCTCTGTTACAAATCGAATGGTCATGTTCGTTTTGGAATGGTATTTGGTCTAAAAGTAACAACTTTGAAGCAGACGAAATAACTCGTGTTGAATACAAAGGCAAAAATTGAAAATAGATTTAGTATTTTTAGTCAAGTAATTGAAAACAGTATGAAGAAAGTAATTGGAGTTTTGTTTTTTGCGGTAGTAGCGGTGGCATTGATGTCTTCGTTTGCTGGTGATAAGAATGGAATTGAGTTCTCGAACATTTCATTGGAGAAAGCGAAAAAACAAGCGTCAAAATCAGGCAAGTTAATTTTTATTGATGCATATACCGATTGGTGTGGACCATGTAAACGCATGGCAGCAACTACATTCAAAGATCCAGAGGTAGGGGAGTTTTTTAATGAGAACTTCATCAATATGAAAGTAGAAATGGAAAAAGATGCTGATGGTCGAGAAATTGCGCAGCGTTACCGTGTGAGAGCGTATCCAACTTTGTTAATCATTGATGGAGATGGTAACCTAAAGAAATCTATAATTGGATTTAAATCAAAGAATCAATTATTGGCGATTGCAGAATCAGTTTTGTAAACGCTTGACAACATTGTAAAGTGAATCCCTTCGTTTCGGCGAGGGGATTTTTTTGTGCTTGTAATTCGGGAAAGTGTTTTCGATGGATGCTTCTACCTTTTCAATAGAAGTAGAGAATGTATGATTGATCGAGTGTAAAATGAACAAGGGATGTTAATAGAAAGGCGAGTAGGTTCTTTTCTTGAGGGACGAAACCAAGAGCAGCTTTGATTAGTTTACTCGTGATGAACCGCAGTTACATCGTCGATGAACAGCGAAGTATTTATACATCGAAAGGGTACCGAACAAAAAAATCCCCAGTATCGAAATACTGGGGATTGTAGTTATCAAGAAAGGAAGAGATTATTTTCCTTCTCCCTCCATTTTCTTTTTCAACTCTGTCAACGCGTCCAAATCTCCTAATGTAGATTTTTCGTTTGATGAGTTTACGTTTTTCACAGCACTTGAAGTACCTGAACCTTTCGAAGATGATTTTTTAGGCTTTTCTTCCATTTCTTCGAATGTCGCTGTGTGAGAAACAACAATCTTACGAGCATCTTTGTTGAATTCGATCACTTTAAAATCAAGTGTATCTTCAACTTTAGCATTTGCTCCAGACTCAGTTCTCATGTGGCGAGCAGGACAGATTCCTTCCAATCCGTAAGGCAAGGCAACAATTCCAGACTTGTCTTTATTGTCTACGATTGTTCCTTGGTGTACAGAACCTTCAGCGAATGTAGATTCGAATACTTCCCATGGATTTTCTTCCAATTGCTTATGTCCTAGAGAAATTCTGCGGTTTTCACGGTCGATTTCCAATACGATTACTTCCATTGGATCACCTACTTTACAGAATTCTGATGGGTGCTTGATTTTCTTTTGCCAAGAAAGGTCAGAGATGTGGATCAATCCGTCAACTCCTTCTTCCAACTCAACAAATACACCGAAGTTTGTGAAGTTACGCACTTTAGAATCGTGTTTCGTTCCAACTGCATATTTTCCTTCGATTGCTTCCCATGGATCTGGCATCAATTGCTTGATTCCAAGAGACATCTTACGATCTTCACGATCCAACGTCAAGATAACTGCTTCAACTTTGTCTCCAACTTTCAAGAAATCTTGTGCTGAACGCAAGTGTTGAGACCAGCTCATTTCAGATACGTGGATCAATCCTTCAACTCCAGGAGCGATTTCAACGAAAGCACCGTAATCAGCCATTACTACAACTGTTCCTTCTACTTTGTCTCCAACGTTCATGTTTGAATCAAGCGCATCCCATGGATGTGGTTGCAATTGTTTCAATCCAAGTGCAATACGTTTCTTCTCATCATCGAAGTCAAGGATTACAACGTTCAATTTCTGATCCAACTCAACGATTTCCTCTGGGTGGTTAACACGACCCCAAGAAAGATCTGTAATGTGAATCAATCCATCTACACCGCCCAAATCAATGAAGACTCCGTATGAAGTGATGTTCTTAACAGTTCCTTCAAGTACTTGACCTTTTTCAAGCCCTGAGATAATTTGTTTTTTCTGCTCTTCCAATTCCGCTTCGATAAGCGCTTTGTGAGAAACAACAACGTTCTTAAATTCTTGGTTGATTTTAACCACCTTGAATTCCATGTTTTTACCAACGTAAACGTCGTAATCACGGATTGGCTTCACGTCAATTTGTGAACCAGGAAGGAATGCCTCAAGTCCGAAAACGTCAACAATCAATCCTCCTTTTGTTCTACACTTAACGAAACCAGTAATCACTTCACCAGTTTTAAGAACTTCGTTCACTTTGTTCCATGCACTGTGAACACGTGCAATTTTGTGTGATACAACAAGCTGACCGTAACGATCTTCTTGTGTTTCAACGTAAACAGGTACTGTGTCCCCAATCGCTAGATCTGGGTTGTAGCGGAATTCTCCTGCAGCAACAACTGCTTCGGATTTAGACCCGATGTTGATTACTACTTCTTTTTTTGTCAATGCTACAACTGTACCTTCAACTACTTCGCGTTCTGCTACTGAGTTTAATGTACCATCGTACTTGTCTGACAATTCTGCACGTTCTGCAGCTGAATATCCATCCAACTCTAATGCATCCCAATCGAAATCCGCAGTTCCCTGCGTTCTGTTATCTTCTGCCATATTGGCTTAACTAATTGTATTTCAAGCGATCCAGTACTTGAAAGAATGTAAATAAAAAGCCGCTTTACAATTGGATCTAGCGACCATAAAATCCCCTAAAACTCTTTTCGGGAGTGCAAAGATAGTAAATTGTTCCTAGAAATAGCATTCTGAATAACTTATTCTGAGGAAGTTGCCCATTTTGAGACGCTTAGCGAATTCCGTTTTCTTTCAACTGAGAAATGAAATAGGATGATTCAATACAGGAATGGACTTTACTTTTTATGAGAAGAGCTCACCCAACACGTGGGCAAGCTCCTTCATGAATTCCTCTATAAATTCACTGTTCCCTCTATTTCTTTACAAACTTCTCTGTAAAGGATTCACCGTTTACAGTAGTAATTTCAATGATGTAGATTCCACTTTTGATGCTTGAAACGTCGATGACACCGAGGTTTGTGTTCGCATCTTGAATAACTTGTCCAAGGTGATTTACAATTCTGTAAGAATTAATCATACCGTTGAACACTTCAATATTAAGCAAGTTTCCTTCCAATGGATTTGGGTAGATAGAAACTCCTACTTGTGGTGGCGTAGCGAAAGACGATCCTGTTGAACCACATGGGCCGATATATACCCATCCGTTTGCTGTCCATTGGTACAAGTCTCCTTGGTACGTTACGTAATCACCAATTTGGTAGCTGATTGGTTGCCATTCTGGAACCCCAGCACATGGATCGTTTGAGCTACAATCTTGTAAGTAAACCCATCCATTTACGGTGTATTCATACAAGCCACCTTGATAGGTAACTTGATCTCCTACGTAATACGTAGTTCCTGATTGCCATTCTGGCGCACCGTTGCATCCTGTTCCTCCGCTGCTACATGAAGTTGTACAGTTTGAGTTGAGAACCGTATTGCGAATCACGTTTCCTGGCTGTGATCCAAAGCCTAAACTCAAGTTTACGCCTGTACTCAAAAGGTGACAGTAACTCATGATGGTTCCTCCGTTTGAAGGAATTGGCCCGTTACATCCTGAGTTGTATCCAGCGGCAGGTCCACAACCGTCAATTGCAGTGTTATTTCCATTCCAAGCACAATCATGTGTGTGACGCGAACCAAAATTGTGTCCCAATTCGTGTGCTAAAAGATTTACAGCCCATGAATACGTGGGAACTGTGTAGTATGGTCCTGTTAATCCAGATTCTCCAAACTTGTAGCCCGAAGTACACAAACCAGAAATGTAAGCAACACCACCTCCTAATGTCGAGATGAGATGTCCTAAATCTCCATTAAACGAATTAGAGGAACGGTAGGAAGCATAGGCTGAAAGATTGGTCGCAAATGGTTGATTGCTTGTCCAAGCCGTCATTCCGGAATTCAAAATGTTTACGTTTTCGTTAGCATATAGCGTAGCTACTTGGTTGAAAACTCCTTCTACGTAGTTGCTCGCGGTTGTTACATTGTTTCCTTGCGTTCCGAGGAAAACCGTGGAAAGGTCAAAATAAATGCGTGGACAATCCCCAGCGCTTTTCGCCTCAGTATTTCCGAAAAGAACATCTTCTGCATAATCGATCATTTCTCCTTGAGCTAAAATAGACTCACAGGATAGGTCTTCGGCATTTTGAATGTCGATGTCTTCGTAGAGAATGTGGAGATCTGAATTGTCGAGCTTTCCAATAACAATGTTTCCAGCGCGATTCGGCTCACTCACCAATCCCATCACTTCACCATTGATAAAACTGATAGATGCTGTTGAGTTCGGCACTCCTTTGATTATACCTCTATAGTGGACATTTTCCGAGTTCGTACTCAATGTTGTTCCTTGAGGCATCACGAGCACTTTGAAATCAGGTGTTTTGATTTGAACTTTCACAAGCTCCAAGGTCAAGTCATTTCTATCGTTAACGGGCAATGTTAAACTAAATGTGTTGACCCGATCCGACTTTATCGTCGAAATCATTTCTGCGTCTAGCGTGAGAAGTGAATAGTGCGTCAGTTCTGCCGGAAGCTGAGACTTCAGTGAAGCATCGTTTGTGACCTTAAATACATCGCGTTCACTGAATTCAGATCCGATAGATTTTTCAAATTGAACAAGGTCGGCAGGTTTGTAACTCTGCACTTGTCCAAAACTCAGACTTGCGAATAATACGCACAGTAGAATCGTAACTTTTGTTTTCATAATAAATAGTAATTAAGTGAGTAATTTGACATTTAGAAATGTTTTTCATTAATAAATGCCTGTTTTATAGTTTCTTGAATATAGATAATTATTGCTGCTAATCAAAATAATCGAAGGAAACAATAAAGACGAATAGGACTTAGGTATCTTTTTTTTGCTATTTGAGAAAGCATCTAAACGGATTCACTTAGGCTTAAGGGAGATCTCGTGAAATAGGAGAGGAGGGCATAAAAAAAAACAGGGCTGAGAAAACTCAACCCTGTTCTATCGTATTTTTAACCAATTCGATTGGTTTCTACATCTTATTCTGCTGCATCAGCACGTTTTTTGTATTCCATTGCTTTCGCAGAATCTCCAAGGTTTCTGTGAATTTGGAACAAAATCGTTAAGACACTTTTATCGTTTGGATACGCAGCGATGTATTTTTCCAACGGAATAAGTGCGCGTTTGTAAATATCGTCACTTTGCTTGTCCAATTCTGCGAATTTCGCATTTTCGTTTGGTCCGAGCATTGATGCTTCTTTCTTCACAGCACTTGCCCATGTTACCAAGTGTGCTCCAAGCTGGTATTGTGCATCTACGTAATCAGGATCAATCTCCAGAGCTTTATTCAATGCTGTTTCAGCTTCTTCATTTTTTCCTAATTCAATCATGATCGTCCCAATGGTGTAGTGCAACTGCTTGTTGTTTGGATCACTTGCAATAGCATCTGACAGGGCTTTCTCAGCTTCCGCGTTGTTTCCTGCTGCCAGGTGCGTGTTTACTGTTTCGAGCAACAATCCTTTGTCTGTAGGATTTGTTTTACGCGCCTCAGAAATCACTTCCATTGCTTTATCTGTTTTACCAGCATTTCGGTACGCAGCTGATGCAAGAACGTAACATGTTGTTCCGTTGTATCCTGCTTTAGCCGCTTTTTCGTACAATTTCGCTGCGTCCTCGTATTTTTCAACTTTGTCATAACAAATTGCTGCGTTGTAAACGGCCAATGTATCCAGCATATCAACACATTCAGCGAACTCAGCTTGACCTAAGTAAGCTTCAGCCGCTTCACCGTACATTTCGTTTTTGTACAACATAGAGGCCATTGTATTCATCGCAATACGATTTCTGTCTACCGTTGCCGCGATTTCATCTTTGTACTTTTTCCCCATCGGATAGGCTTTCTTCAAAGCACTGATGGCTTCTTCCATTCCGTTTTCTCCCACAGCCATAACTAATTCCATGTCCTGTGTTTGCATTCCGAGGGAAACAATGCTCGAGTAAATTTCACCCTTCAACCACAATGTTTTCTGGTTGTTCTTTGTGTCCTCGTGAGCTGCAGCTTTGTCAATATATTCTTTAGCAGAAAGCAATTTACTTTTTGCTCCCTCCGTATTTTGACTTTGCATAGCAGACACTGCTGCATTTCGCTCCATGGAAGCGGTTGTTTCATTTTTCTTTTGTCCAAACGCAGTTGCTGTTGATAGTGCAATCACTCCAACTGCAAGGCTCAATTTTGTTAATGACATATTCATTTAATTTGTTTTCAATAATTAGATGCAAAAACTGCAATTATTCCACAGAATCATTTTCAATATCCGTGCCAGTTTCATTTGTGTTCTCGATTCCATCTACACCTTCTGTTGTTTCTTCTTCGTCATCTTCGCTTCGAGGAACACGTGCAACTGCAGCAATCTCTGCTTTTCCTTTCAAGTTGATCAACTTCACACCTTGAGCGGCACGTCCCATTGTTCTGATCTGATCGATGTGCATACGAATGGTAATTCCAGACTTCGTGATGATCATCAAATCTTGCTCGTCCGTCACATTTTTAATTGAAAGCAATTTACCCGTTTTCTCAGTGATGTTCAATGTTTTCACCCCTTTACCACCACGGTTCGTGATACGGTAGATTGGTTCATCATCTTCAGGATCGTTCAAATACGTACGTTTTCCATAACCACGTTCAGATACAACCATCACAGTAGAGTGGATGTCTTCCACGCAGATCATTCCAACCACTTCATCTTCTTCGCTTGCCAACTTAATTCCGCGAACACCCGCAGCATTTCTACCCATAGCACGCACTGTTGATTCGTTGAATCGGATAGCGCGTCCACCTGTACTTGCGAGTACAATCTCGTTTGAACCGTTGGTCAATTTAGCTTCGAGCAATTCGTCGTTTTCACGGATCGTGATGGCGTTAATACCGTTAGATCTTGGTCGTGAGTACGCTTCAAGTGATGTTTTCTTGATTACACCACGCTTTGTAGCCATTACAATAAAGTTGTTGTCTACGTATTCTTTGTCTGTCAAGTCTTTTACAAGGACATATGCCTTAATCTTATCATCTTGACCGATATTCAACAAGTTTTGAATCGCTCTTCCTTTACTTACTTTACTTCCTTCAGGAATTTCGAATACACGCATCCAGAAACATTTTCCTCGATCCGTAAAGATCAATAGGTAGTTGTGGTTGGTTGCTACGAACAATTCTTCCAAAAAGTCTTTGTCGCGAGTAGTAGATCCTTTCGATCCCATACCTCCGCGGTTTTGAACTTTGTATTCAGCGAGACTTGTACGTTTGATGTATCCAGCGTGAGAAATCGTTACTACCACTTCTTCATCAGGAATCAAGTCTTCGATACGCATTTCGCTTGCTGAGTACTCAATTCTAGAACGACGCTCATCTCCGTATTTGTCGCGAACTTGTGTCAATTCTTCCTTAATGATTTCCATTCGGCGCTCTTCGCGATCCAAAATGTCTTTCAAGTCAGCAATTGTTTTCATCAAATCTTCAAATTCTGCACGAAGCTTGTCTTGTTCAAGACCCGTCAATTGACGTAGTCTCATTTCAACGATTGCTCTAGCTTGAATTTCTGACAATTCGAAACGCTTAATTAACTTCTCGCGTGCCTCTTCAGGACTTTTTGACGCTCGAATCAATTTGATCACTTCGTCAATGTTATCTGAAGCAATGATTAATCCTTCTAGGATATGAGCACGCTCTTCAGCTTTACGAAGTTCGTATTTCGTTCTTCGAACAATCACCTCATGACGGAAATCAATAAAGTGTTTGATCATTTGCTTTAAGTTCAATAACTCAGGACGTCCGTTAACAAGACAGATGTTATTTACTGAGAATGAACTTTGTAGCGCTGTGTATTTAAATAATTTATTTAGAACAACGTTAGGAATTGCATCACGCTTCAATTCATACACGATACGCATTCCATTTCTATCGGACTCGTCACGAATATCCGAAATACCATCGATCTTTTTATCGTTCACCAAGTCAGCCGTTTTCTTGATCATATCGGCTTTATTCACTTGGTATGGAATTTCAGTAACGATAATTACTTCTTTTCCGTTTTTGTCTTCTTCGATTTCCGCTTTACCGCGCATCACGATACGACCACGTCCTGTCGTTAGAGCATCTTTCACACCTTCGTAACCGTAGATGATACCACCAGTAGGGAAGTCTGGAGCTTTTACGTGTTGTAAAAGTTCTTCCATCTCGATGTCCTTGTTATCTACATAGGCGATCATTCCTTCAACCACCTCAGTAAGGTTGTGTGGAGCCATGTTCGTTGCCATACCTACGGCGATACCACTTGCTCCGTTTACCAATAGGTTCGGAATTTTTGTAGGAAGTACCGAAGGCTCTTCCATACTCTCATCAAAGTTGGGTCGGAAATCAACCGTCTCTTTGTCGAGGTCGGCAAGCATCTCTTCAGCAATCTTTCTCAATCTCGCCTCCGTATAACGCATTGCTGCCGGGCTATCTCCATCAATGGAACCGTAGTTTCCTTGTCCGTCCACTAGTGGGTAGCGAAGTGACCATGGCTGAGCCATACGCACCATTGTATCATAAACAGAACTGTCTCCGTGTGGGTGATACTTACCCAACACTTCTCCAACAATTCTTGCACTTTTCTTATAAGGTCTGTTCGAATATACTCCAAGATCTTGCATACCATATAGTACACGGCGGTGTACTGGTTTGAATCCGTCACGGACATCTGGTAATGCTCTCGACACAATCACCGACATTGAATAGTCGATGTACGCCGATTTCATTTCATCTTCGATGTTAATTTGGATTATTCTTTCTCCGTCTGCCATCCTGTCATTATTTTGTGTTTAGCACGATTTGTGCACAGTAAAATTCAAGCTACGAAAATAGTGATTTGACTTGGATATTCGTAGTGAGTTAAAGTGTAATTACTAACAAAAATCTGTGGAAAATAGAGCATAAAAGCCACTTATTAACAATTTTATTCGTTATATATTTGCAAGTGGTGGAAAATGTCCATTTTTACCATAGCTAAAACATAAAGAGATATCAACGTGTATGGAAGCTAAATTTTCACAAAGAGTAAAGGATGTGATCAGTTTCAGCAGAGAGGAAGCCTTACGTTTGGGTAATGACTTCATCGGTGTGGAGCATTTACTGCTCGGACTGATTCGCGAAGGAGATGGTAAAGCAATTGCTGTATTGAATGAGTTTCATCTGGACTTAAAGATGATTCGAAAGGAAATTGAGCAAAATTTAGCCATGTCAAATCCTGGAGCAGCGAAGAAGATTTCTAACATTCCTTTGGTGAAACAAGCGGAACGAGTGTTGAAGTTGACTTATTTGGAAGCAAAGCTGTACAAAAGTCCAATGATTGGGACGGAGCACTTATTGCTTTCTATTTTGAAAAATGAAGATAATGTGGCATGCAGTATTTTAAATAAATACGGTGTGATTTATGAAAACGTAAAAGACGAACTAGAGTCTATGAAAGATGATGTAATCGGGCCAAAAGCTGAGTTCCCAGGTGGAACTGATGAAGAAGGTCCAGCAGGAGAAGAGTCATTTTCTTCTCAGCGAAAAAGCGATCCAAAATCGAAAACGCCTGTATTGGATAATTTCGGAAGAGATTTGACAAAAATGGCGGAAGCAGGAAGGTTAGATCCTATTGTTGGACGTGAAAAAGAAATTGAACGTGTGAGCCAGATTCTCTCACGTCGTAAAAAGAACAACCCGATCTTAATTGGTGAGCCTGGTGTTGGTAAGAGTGCAATTGCTGAAGGATTGGCATTGCGCATTATTCAACGTAAGGTATCGCGTGTTTTGTTTGATAAACGAATTGTTTCATTGGATTTGGCTTCGCTTGTGGCGGGAACAAAATACCGTGGTCAGTTCGAGGAGCGAATGAAAGCGGTGATGCAGGAAATTGAAAAGAATCCTGACGTGATCTTATTTATTGATGAGATTCACACAATTGTTGGTGCTGGTGGTGCTTCGGGATCGCTGGATGCATCAAACATGTTTAAGCCTGCGTTGGCGAGAGGTGAGATGCAAGCAATTGGAGCCACAACTTTGGATGAATACCGTCAGCACATCGAAAAAGATGGAGCACTTGAGCGTCGTTTCCAAAAGGTAATCATCGAACCAACAACAGTTGAAGAGACGGTTCAAATTTTGAACAATATCAAGGAGCGCTACGAAGATCACCACTCTGTACGTTACACGGATGAGGCTTTGGAGGCTTGTGTGCGTTTAACAGAGCGTTACATCACGGATCGTCACTTGCCAGACAAGGCAATTGATGCTTTGGATGAAGTAGGTTCACGTGTTCACTTGACAAATATTAATGTTCCGCAAGAGATTTTGGATATCGAACAAAAGATTGAAGATCTTAAGGAGCAAAAGAATGAGGTAATTCGTTCTCAACAATACGAGAAAGCAGCTGAATTGCGCGATAGTGAACGTAAGTTGCAAGAAGAATTGGAAACAGCGAAAGCGAAGTGGGAAGAAGAATCCAAAACCAATCGGGTAGAGGTGACTGAAGAACACGTAGCTGAAGTTGTTTCGATGATGAGTGGTGTTCCTGTAACGCGTATCTCTGAGTCGGAAACAGGACGTTTGGCACACATGGCGGAAGAAATTCAATCGAAAGTGATTGGACAAGATGAAGCCGTGAAGAAAATCGTTCGTGCGATTCAACGAAATAGAGCTGGATTGAAAGATCCAAACAAGCCAATCGGATCGTTCTTTTTCCTCGGACCAACAGGTGTTGGGAAAACGCAATTGGCGAAGGTATTGGCAAAATACTTGTTCGATTCAGAAGATTCATTGATTCGAATCGATATGTCGGAATACATGGAGAAATTCTCTATCTCTCGATTGGTCGGAGCACCTCCAGGTTACGTTGGATACGAAGAAGGTGGACAATTGACAGAGAAAATCAGAAGAAAGCCTTATTCAATCGTGCTATTGGATGAGATCGAAAAAGCCCACCCAGACGTATTCAACCTATTGCTTCAAGCATTGGATGATGGTCACATGACTGATGGATTGGGACGCAAGATTGATTTCAAGAACACGATTTTAATCATGACTTCGAACATCGGTGCGCGTCAGTTGGCTGATTTCGGTACAGGAGTTGGATTCGGTACTCAAGCCAGAGAAGAACAAAAGGAAGAGCACCAAAACACAGTTGTTCAGAATGCTTTGCGTAAGGCGTTCTCTCCTGAATTCTTGAACCGTATTGACGATATCATCATGTTCAAATCATTGTCGCGTGAAAGCATTCACAAGATTATTGATATCGAAATGGACAAATTGGTGAAACGTATCGTTGACCTTGGATATTCAGTGAATGTTACGGAAGCAGCGAAAGATTTCATCGTTGATAAGGGATATGATGAGAAATTTGGTGCGCGTCCATTGAAGCGAGCAATCCAGAAATACATTGAGGATCCATTGGCAGAACAAATCGTTCAATCAAACTTGAAAGAGGGAGATACGATCAACATCGATTACGAAAAAGATGCTTCAGAATTGAAGATCGGAATCGACAAAGGAAAATCAAAAAAGGCTGAAACAAAGGAGGAGAAGTAGTCTCCAAGCTTTGACAGTATATGTTTAATTAAATTATAGAGGACTTTTTCTCTACTTGCACTTGAGGGAGCTTTTTCGGTAACTATCGGAATAAGCTCCCTTTTTTGTTGGGAAATTAAAAGACTTCGCAAGTTTGGGGTGGCAATTTAAATGGATTTGATCGATTGACGGTTCTGCGTTGAAAGATGATTAAGACGCGAAGAATACTAAAAAGGAGGTAACCAGAGTTGGCTAGTAAATTCACAGCCAAATGAATACCTTAATTAACCTCGAAGACAACATCTACACGCCTGTTCAAGCTACGGTCTTTAGCGGTTCGTTCTGGGTATACCAAGGGAATACGATTTCCATATCCTTTGTAGCTCAGTCGATCTTTCGAAATTCCCTTCTCAATCAGAAACTTGTATATTTCTTTCGCTCGGATTCGACTCAATCGCTTGTTGTTTTCACAACAGACATGTCCGCGGATGTGCGCTGTCAGTTTTGGGTTCCTCTTGAGCGTTGCGTATAACTTATGGAGGTCGGGTAGGGTTTCTTCTATAATCACGCTGGTTCCTCCTTCAAACAGAATGTTAAGGACTACAGGTTCGAATTTGCTTGTTTCGGTTTCTGTAATTGTAGGTCGAGGGATTTTCTCATAATCGAATGCATCTGACAGATCATCTACCTGACAATAAATGTCAATGCGGTCCCAGTTTAAAGGAGTAAATCGTACGTTAAGTCGTTCGCTGCCCCAAGAGTTGATGGTGATGGATTTATCCTTGAGTCCCATCATATCGATCATGCGTACGATGCGTGCATCCGAAATGCGTTTATTGGAATCTGGAGTATTACCTTCGGCGTAGCAACTCAGTTCAACAATGTGTATGCTTGTGTCTCCCAAAGTTGACATAAACTCTTGGAGTCGTATTTCAGAATTGGACAATAATTCCACCGAGTTCTTCTTAAAATAGAATGATTGCACCTGAATGCCCGCGAAGGACATGAGCTCAAGTGAAACGAATAGAAGTAGTGTAATTAGATGTCTCATGGAAATCTATTTACTCCTATTCTACGACGAAATCAAATAAATGTTCGATGAAATGAATATTTCGCGGTAGAGATTGAAGATTATAGCGTTTATAAAGATCAAATCAACCGATACGAGGTGCAAAGAAGGTTTCAGATAGAGCTAAATTCGTAGTTGATCACTGGTTTTCAATGTGAACAAAATGAAAAGCTGCGCAAATTTTATCTGAAGTAGACAAACAATTCGTTATACAATTCTAGTTGAAATTCAGATAAAGAAATAGAATGATGGAGGCGGACTGAAATGATTTTTTGTCAACGGGTGAGATCGTCATTCCTGTTTTTTCACTTCCTTTCAAAAGTTCTCCATTTTCAGACCATTTGATAAAGGTTCCTGAGCCGTTGTCCATTGTTCCGTTTTCATCAATCTTTATCAAGTTTTTCCCGTCTTTGTCTTGAAGAAAATTGTCTTCGGTAATTTTCGCGATAAGTTTTTCGTCCTTGTCATTTAACGAACCGTCCGAATTGATGTTTCCAATCTTCTCAGCATTCATTTTGATAACTCCACTTTCATCCACTGTTATTCCAGTTGTTCCATTTTCATCTTTGATTTCAAATTCAGAAAATTCAAGTTTGTCAGTACTCGCTCCGCACGAAGCCAAGATGATTGATGTGAATAGTAGAAAGAATAAATTTTTCATTTTTTTGTTTAAATAGTTGGACGTAATATCTCTCGGTTAGGAAATGTGAAGCATCCATTTCACAGTTAGTCAAAGTTAAGAATGATTTTTTAATTGGGTTTGATAACTGATACTGTGTGTGTTGTTCTATGCTTCTATTTGTGATCTTCGAATTTCAATTTCAAAATACTATTTATTAAATAGTTAATAATTAACGTAAAGGTAATTTCACTTTAATTCCTATTTTGCAGGTTGTGGGTATACTTGCAAAAAAGTTATTCATTTAATCACTATTAACACTTAAAAAAGGACAACATGAAAAACGTATTACACATTTTATTCCTCGTAGCAGCGATGATCGGAGGTAACTTCACAACTGCTCAAACCGCAGAAACGCATGTGAACAACATCATTGATCTAACAGATGATATTGATGGAAATGCACGCGATACATACAGTGCAGCATACACGCTTTACTACGAATATTTCACGCTTTCTTCACCGAATTTGGCTGGATTCAATGCTCAGATCTATAACATGCAAACGAATGGAATTCAAGTGCACGCTGAGGATTTGATTTACTCAGCGCAACAAGCAGCTATTTTAGATCCATCATTGGATGTTTCTGCAATTGTGTCGTACGCAAACGAAGTACAGTCACTTGTGGATGATATTACAGACGAAGCACAAGATCTTCAAGGATACGTTCAAAATCAAAATGATCAAGCGATCCAGAATTCGATTCAAATCATCTATCAAGCAACAAATGAGCAGGTTGATTTGGCGGAGCAAATTTTGGAAGAAGCAGAAGATTTATGGGCTCAATTGAATGCAACATACAATGTACGTGTCGAGCTTTTGGATAATTGGGGAAATTCGTACACGTATGACCAAACAGGTTTGCAAGGAGTATACGCTCAAAATACAGCAACTGGACAATACATCTACCCAATGCAAGGTGACTTAAGTGGTGAATTAACGAATTTGCCAAATGGAACTTACGTTATCGGTTCTTACGATGGTTACTGGGATGGAGCAGGAACTGCTACTATTACGTTGAGTAACCAAACAGTTGGAGCAGATGGTTACATCGTTGTGACTTTGTCCTACTGGTCGGAATAGTTTTGCCAACTACTACACATAAAAAGAGCTGTTTTTCGAAATAGCTCTTTTTTTTGACATTAAAAAGCCTCAACTTCACGGTTGAGGCTTAAAGGCGTTTTTCAAAATCATTCCAACAGAAGCTCATTCACCTGTTCGTGTCGAGCTATTCTCTTGATTAGGCTATTTACTTATGATTACGAAATCTGAACGCCTATTTTCATAGTGTTGCTCTTCGGAACAACGAACTCCATTCCTACATCTGTTTTTTAGTCGGGTTTCACCATATCCAATGGCACTTTCAATTCGTGAGGAATCAATTCCTTGAGAAATTAAGTATTCCCTGGTCGATTTTGCTCGCTTGTCGGAGAGTTCCAAGTTGTATCGATCTGCTCCGCGAGAATCTGTATGTGATTCAATCTTTATGGTCATTTCTGGGAACTTCTCCATGGCGAATAGAACTTTATTCAATTCTACAATCGCTTGATCTGTGATGTCCCACTTTGCGTATTCAAAATAGATAGGTTCTACTTTGATTTTTTCTCGATCTCCCTCTTTTTCTACCAAAGCATTGAAATTGGTGAGGAGAATTTCATTGTCATCGTTTATGTCACTCTTCTTCGGTGTCGATAACTTGACTGCTTCTTTGCTGTAATTTTCTTTACTGAAAACAATTGTAAATTGTTCGTTGCAGGGCAAATCCAAGAGGAAATTTCCTTGATCATCAGCGATCGTATCGCTCACTAATTCATTAAACATGTCAAAAACTTGAACATTTGCTTCAGGAATCGCGGTTCGATCGGCTTCGCTGAGAACCAGTCCTGAGAATTCAACCCATTGTGGTATTTCTTTGATTTTGAACCAGTACAAATCATCGTCTCCTTTTCCTCCGTCTCGATTCGAAGAAAAATAACCTGTACGTGTTTTGTTGTCGTAGATGTAGGAGAAATCATCTTGTGTACTATTGATGGGCGCTCCCAAATTCACGGGAACAGAGTAATTTGTTTCTCCACCCATTACGCTTTGGAAAACGTCTAGTCCACCAAGCCCAAAATGACCGTCTGAAGCAAAGAATAAGGTGTCACCTGAAAAGAAAGGAAACATTTCGCGCCCTGCGGTATTGATGTTTTCTCCCAGATTGACGGGAGTAGTGGTGCTTCCGTCGGGATTTACTTGAACAATGTACAGATCAGATTCGCCGTAACCTCCAGGTTTATCTGACGCAAAAATCAAGTGCTTTCCATCTGGTGTTAAGGCTGGGTGACTGCAGGAATACGTCGATGCATTAAATTCTAACGATTGAATGTCCATGATTTCATCTCCAGATAGGGTTCCTCGCATAATCGAGACATGAGAGTTGCCTTTGTCATCGGTAGAAAGTTTATCTTTCTGAGTGAGTTGATTTCGGGAGAAATACACGGAATTATCCTTCTGCGAAAAAATGAGTGTTGCATCGTGGAAGCCTGAATTTAAAGCAGTAAAAGCACGAACGTCGTTGAGTTCACCTGTCTGCTCGTTTCGATAAGTTCGATACAGGTTCAGGTACGGTTGATTATTCCATTCGTACAAATTGCCATCATTATCGAGCTTTCTTGAAGATGAAAAGATGATTTCATTTTTGTAGAAAGACGGTGAAAAATCGGAGTTGGCCGAATTGATCCCGACATTTTTGATGTTCTCAATGGTGTTTTCGAGCGAATCGAGTTCATTTTTCTGAAAACTCAGCATTTTCAAGCGTAATGCGTTGTCTTTGTAATAATCCTTGAGGATTTCGTTGGCCATTTTATCTTCACCAGAACTTCGCATACAACTGATATAGCGAATGAAATCGGATTCTTTCATGCTATTCCCCTGAACGCGATAGAGTTTTCGATACCATACTTTGGCTTTCGAATAGTCATTGGTGAAATAATAACTGTTTGCCAGTTTATTAATGGATTCGGTTGTCAACTCTTTTTTCTTCTCTTTGGATTTCTCAGCAGATTTCTCGTAGAGTTGAATGGCCATGGGATAATTTAAACTTGCGTAGTATTCATCTGCTTTCGGTGTTTTTAGTTTTTCCTGAGCACGTACCGATAGAAGACAGAGCAGGAATATTGTTAGTATGTATATTGGTTTCATATCGTCAGGTTTTAAAAGAATCGTGGAGAAATAGCTTGCTCATTTTTCTCAAATAGGGTGTATCTCAAGATGATGTCGTGAGAACCGCTATTGTAGTTACGGAGCTTCGTCAAGGTGATGTCGTAGGAATAGCCAACGAAGAATTCGTTTAAGAAACTGATTCCAGCCAAAACACTGACTGCGTCGTTGTAGCGATACGATGTTCCCAATGTGTACTTATCACTGATCAAAAAATTGGCAGATACATCTACAGTAAGCGGAGCACCTGGGACGAACTTTCCCATCAGGGCAGGCTTAAACTTGAGCTTTTCGTTTAACTGAAAGACATATCCACCAATTAGATAGAAGTGGGTGATCGACTCAACATTGTTTACTTGTGCTCCGTTCGATCTATTCTGAACGACGTTGGGAGCGGATAATCCAGCGTACCAATTGTCACCATAAACATAAGCTCCCGCACCAATCAGTGGTCGTACTTTGTTGTTGATGTTCGAATTGAGATATTGGTCACTATTGTTTTGTATTTGACCCATCGACCAGTCAACGGAAACCATATCAATTCCCGCGTTAAGTCCCACGGATAAGGTCGTTGAAGTAGAGATGGGAAGTCGAACCGCTAGCGCAGAATTGAAGTAATAATTATTTGCGGGCCCGATTTTATCTTTGATGAAATTCACTCCCAGTCCAATGCGCTCCCCAAGTCGACCTTGAACACCGATATTTTGTGTACTAGGCGCTCCTTCCAAACCTACCCACTGAGATCGGTGGATGGCGTGTGCTTCGAGTTTCTCACTGGTTCCTGCATATGCAGGATTTACGCTGAGTGTGTTATACATATATTGCGTGTACTGAACTTGCTGTTGTGCAGTCACGGTGATGGATGTTCCGAGTAGAATCAGTAACAATGCCATCCGCTGAATGAGTATGTGTCGTTTCATGATTTCTAGATTTTGTTACTGTGCTTTGAGTAAATAAAGCCACCCTGATTTTTCGAATTGTTCACTGTCAATTTTGAGGATATAGAAGTAGGTTCCTGATGGCAAAAGTTGTCCGGAACCAATGGCACCACCAACATTTGCTACACCTGACCAATCATTTTGATATTCTTGGATGGAGTAGACGGGGTTTCCAAATCGATTGAAAATGGTCAATGAATTGCCTGGGTAATCTTCAATACATTCAATATGGAAGAAGTCATTCATTCCGTCATTGTTCGGTGTAATTTCGTTGAAGACATTCAAACAACCTGGGTCGAGTTCAATGGTAATGGAATTGTTGTTTCCGTTTCCATCCTCAGGGATGTCCGTAATAATTTGTGCTGTATTTGAATAGTCTCCCGATGGATTCACAATTACTTCAATCACCAATGTAACTGTTGAGTTTGCACCAATTGATGGGATGTCCCAAATTCCAGTTGTTTCGTTGTAACTTCCCTCTGAAGCTGTATGATTGACGTATGTATATCCAGATAGGATTTGCTCAAAAACTTGGATGTTACTTAGTGTCAGCGGACCGTTATTTTCCACTTCTACGGTAAAGAACACGTGTTCACCGATAAATGGAGTAGAGTTGTCTACTGTTTTTGTAATGACGACATCTGTTCCTTCGCATGCAATGGGAGAAATGAGCAATGCTTCGGTGGTTGTTACGCTACAGCCACTGGTGGTTTCGTAAGAAACATTCACGGAGTTAGTTCCTGTGTTTGTCCAAACGATCACAATTGAATCGTCTGAAGTAGTTCCTCCAGCAATGACGTTTCCTCCGTTTACAGACCAGTTGTAGTTCGTCATTCCCGGTTGAGTGGTGTAAACGACTGTGTCCAAAAAGCATACTTGTGATGTGTCGCCAGTAATTTGTGCACCTTGTGAGGTCAAAACGGTAACTGAAATCGCCAGTTGATCGCTACTTTCACAGCCATTGGCTCCCATTTGTGAAGCGAAATACGTACTTCCATCGCTTAATGGATCAGTCGGCTGCATTGGATTTCCGTTGCTGTCGTACCAGGTGATGTTCGTTCCTGCTAACGATAAGTCGCTGATTGTCGGGGATGAATTCGAACAAAAGCTCTGCAAGGTATCGCTTGTGGTGGGAGCTGGATTATCAAGAATGGTTACCGTAATCGCGGCCATGTCTCCTGGAGCATTGCTACACCCTGTGTTTGGATCGCTTACTGCTGCGTAGAAGGTATAAGGCGAGTTTGTGTCATCTAATCCACTCACTGATAAATTTCCATTTGCATCAATGACGTAGGTTGTATTTCCAGCTGTTCCAGAGGTAATGGGTTGAGTGGCTTGAGCATCTTCAAACCATGTAATAGTTGTCCCAAAACTACTATTCGCCAATACTTGGACAATTTCATTGGCACAGTATTCGGGTGCAGCAGAAAGTGTAATGTCCGACGAATCGGGGGCGGGAATCACCCATGCATTGACGGCAATGGGTAAGGATTCTTCTGCACAGCCTGTAATTGAAGATGTAACGTAGAAGGTCGTGTCATTGTTGATAACAGGAGTGAAGGCACCACCAGATGGTGTGGTAGCAACAAGAGTAGTGAGTGTGCTGTCGCTGTACCAGTTAACTTGCATCGTGTTACTGTCCAATGCTGTTGCGTATAAGTTGGCTTGATAACCTGAACACACGGAATCACTCGAAGCTACAGTGTTAAAAATAGGAGCTGGCCCAAGTTTGTACACTTCGTGAAGGTGAATGATTTGATCTAGGTTAACACCTAAAAATCCTTCGAAGTGAATGGTAATACGATCAACGGGTAATGCAGGCTGTATAAAGACGGTTGCGATATCTCCATTTTCCAAAGAATCTTGCATCGCTGGAGTGAGTAGGTTGCCTAAACTTTCGTTGTACACGTTAACGTTTCCATTATTTGCTTCTATGGTAATGTTATTTCCCAAATTGAGTAAAGCCATTTGTGGATCTACACTCAAGCGAATGCCAAATTGGTCTCCTGGCGTAGAAGTACCTTGAAAGTAAATATGCTGCTCTATCGATGCAGCGGTGGAAATAACACCCAAGCTAAGTTCTGAGTAAGAGTACCAATCGTCATCAATAGCATGATGAATGTTTGTTCCACCGGCACCTGTGGTTTGGATCAATTGAAGATTCAAACCTGAACCATCGAACGACGTGTATTCTGGAGAGCCACAGTTGGGTGCATTTTCGATGAAGTATGCCGAAAATACTCTGAAGTCCCGAGTTGTGGAGGCTCCGATTAATGCTCCCAGGTAGTTCGTGATTCGAATCGAGTTAAAATCCATGGTGGGCGTAATCGCAAAGAACGTTTCTTCTGCCTCGTTGATCACTATTTTCAAGCTTGTACCAGAAAAGTCGGCTGGATTCGCTGAATTTCCGCTTAAAACAACAGTTCCATTGTTCTTAGCTTCTACTATAAAGGATTGATTTCCTGATAGAACAGTTCCTCCAGTTGTAGCAAGTAAATCTCCTAAACTTCCTCCTACAAGAGGTTCCAGGATGTCTTCTTCCATTTCAACCTTGACATAAACGGTCTGATTTGCAGGAACCATGGAGTTAAAGCAAATCTCCAGATGTCCGCTGTAGGCACCCACACCGAGAAGTGTACCAGAGTTCGCTTGAATGGTTGTAAACGAATAAAAATTGGAATCGATAGAATGATCATTGTTCACTGTATGTGATGAACTCACAACTGAATCCGCAAAATACATGGTTTGCGCGTTGCTTTCTTCTGACCTCAAAAAGAAACATGAGGTGATAACGAGAATTAAAAATTCCCACGATGGGGGAAGCCCCAAAAGTCTAGTGTTAGTTTTCATAAGTAATAGCTGTCTGATTGATATGAAACAAGCTATGTTTTAACTATTTCTGAGCGAAATAAAACCAACGTATTCTTTGCGTAAAGATCGTACGTAAGGTGTACGTAAAGCTTTAATATTTTGATTGTTAGATGTTTATCTGATTTTCTTTAAAAAGCTTTCTTTATCGTTGACCCCCACTTTTTTAAAGATGTTTGAAGCGTGTTTTGTTACGGTGTTTAGTGCTAAATGACAATTTTCAGCAATCTCATGGTAGGATTTTCCATCAATAATTTGTTGCGCAATTTCTATCTGTCTTTGGGTGAGGCGGTAAGTTTTTAAATGTTCATTTAGGGCCGGATCAATGGATGATTTTTTCTTCCCCTTGAAAAATTTCAAAATGATCGATCGTCTATGACGTAAGATGCTAAAAACAGTTAGAAGCAAAAAGTTTAGGTTTACTATGGTAAAGTGTGTCTGGATGATATACTTCCGATTCACGAAGAAAAGGGAGATGGAGCCTGCCAATACTAAGCCTGAAATGAGCACAAGTCGAAGTTGACTCATTTTTGAAAATCCTTTGTAGAAGTAGAATAGAAGTACGATTAGTAATGATAATATGAACGGAAATGTAAAGAAGAAGTTCGCAGCAACTTGTCGGATGAAATGCCCACTCTGAAAAAAAGAGGTGGTTAGTATGAGGATAGGAGAAAGTATTCCATAAGTCATAATGATTCGGAATCCTTTGTTGTACTGTTTGTGAAGAAGTGTGGCAACGATATGCGTTGTATACAAAAGCAACGATAATAATGCTCCTATATATAATATCATGATAAGGTTCAGATAACCTCCCCAAAAGTCTTTGGCGTGATTGAAAATGTTGTAGAGAATAAATAGAAGTGTGATGATAGTGAAATCCTTGATGTTTTTAGTCTTCATTGGTGTCAGACAGAAAAACAGGAATACGATCAAAATACTTATTTGAAGTACAATGAAAAAGATAGGTCCCAACATGGTGCTTAACTGATTCATAATGTAAATTATATGAGTACTTTGGATTACTAATTTGTGATTCAATTATAAGTTGTTGAAAAACAAATATCTCTTAGGTATTTAATTTACTGAATTTCCGTGTAATAGACGATGAAAATGGCGAGTTTTCGACAGGTAAGAATGAGCGTAATCACCAAATTAGAGTTAGGATACTAACTTAAAATAGTATAGTAGACTGTTAAAATTCACAGTGTCAGCTTCATTGGAGTGGATTTGTGTCACGCATTGCACATGTGTTTTAGGTTCATTTTTCTTCGATTTATTTCGATGAATGAGCTCTGTGAGAGTTCCTTTTAATCTTTCTTTTCCTTTGGATGGAAATCGAAAGCTTCAGATCTTCAACAACTCAGAGTTCACACAGTATGAATTTTTTGGAAATTGGAATGTTCCAAAAGTGTGAGTTGGATCAAGGTCACATCCATTCGGGAATTGATTGACCAAAATGAAGGAAATGGGTACAACGTGTATGCCCCGAGTTTTTAGGTGCTCGAGGAGAAAGTAAGCGTAAATCTTACAAGTCTTCGATCAGCTAGCGGCAACAACAGCTATTCCAATCAAAATTGCAGCAGCAAATAATGATAAAGAGATAATTGCGCAGATTCTTCCTGCACGAACCTTCTTAATAGATGAACTCAAATAGCGGCTCGGGTTTGCATTGTAAATACGTAGTGAGTTGGAGGCATTCACTAATGTGACAATGCTTAATATAATACCAATGATTCCTAAGCTGAAGGGAAGGGCGATAATGCCTGTTGTTAAAATGGAAGTATCTTTCGGGACACGCTCTTGTGCTGTTGTAAGCGTTGACGAATCGTTTTGATCTAAAATGTCGTTTTCCATGGTTGTAGTATTTAATGTTGACTATCTACAGCTTTTCGGACGCTTCCAAATTTTTCAAGTAGCGCCTTTGCTTCTTCATACGTGTTATTCAATTCTGCTTGAATCATTTTAGTTCCGCGGTCCACAAGTTTATCGTTGCTTAATTGCATATCCACCATGCGGTTTCCACGAACATGCCCTAATTTAATCATTAAAGACGTACTGATCATGTTCAAGATGAGTTTTTGAGCCGTACCCGATTTCATACGAGTACTTCCTGTTATAAATTCAGGTCCTACAACGGCTGTCATCGGGTGTTGTGCCAATTTCTCTAGGGGAGAGCCTGGGTTACAAGAGATTGAACCAGTCAAAATGCCGTTTTCGTTTGCCGTTTTCATAGCTCCTAACACGTAGGGCGTGGTACCTGATGCTGCAATTCCGATTAAAGTATCGTTGGAGTTAATATTGTGTTCCAGTAGATCCTTCCAACCTTGATCGGTGTCATCTTCGGCAAATTCAACCGCCTTTCGCATGGCTTTGTCACCACCAGCCATTAACCCGACTACAACGCCGTGGTCCACTCCAAAAGTTGGAGGACATTCACTTGCATCCACGATTCCTAATCGTCCGCTCGTACCCGCACCGATGTAGAAAAGCCGTCCGCCAGATTTCATTCGCTCGTAACACGCATCAACAAAAGATTCAATGTTCCCGAGGATTTTCTCCACGGCTAGAGGCACTGTTTTATCTTCCGCATTGATTCCTTCGAGCAGTTCAATAGTGGACTTCTTCTCCAGATCGCTGTGATTCGAAGAGGATTCTGTGATTCTATTCGTCATGTTAGATAGGCTTTTTCGCTTCCATCAGTCAAATCGACTTCTACGCGTTCTTTCAAAGTAGTGCTCAAACTCAACCCTACAAAATTGGCTTTAACCGGAAAACGTCGGTGTTTCCGATCAACGAGAGCCACTGTTTTAATCGCTTTTGTGGGAAATTGAAGTAATTCAACTAAAGCAAACTGCATCGTTTTTCCTGAGTTCAATACATCATCCACCAGAATGATGTACGCATTTTTCATATCTTTTCTAGGCGAGGAGAGTTCAATCGCTTCCGACCAAGGTTCATTTTTATTCACTTTGATCGAAAATACATTGATTTCACTCTGTGTGTGCTGTCGCATAATGTTGGCGAGTGAATTAGCGAGAATGATTCCGTTTCCTTCAATTCCACCAATAAATACAACAGGTTCATCAAAAGTGTTTTCAACCAATTGGTGAGCTAAACGTTCCGTCTTCTGCTTAATTTGTCGACTCGATAATATTTCTTGCATTGTTCTTTTCTCAGGTTGAATACGAAAATAAGAGATTCACTTCGATTAATGAATAAACTTTTTAATGATTATCAACTGCACGAAATTGGTAGCAGGCATCAAGAGAAGTTAAGGATGGCTTAAAATGCCTTGTTTCATAGGTATTGCCGTAAATCCATGAAGGTGGGAGAAGGAAAAAAAAGGTTATCAACGAAGATTGTTCAAAACATATCGAAAATCGTTTTAGTCCTCGTCATTTTTTACCTAAATTTGCACTCAATTTGGCGCCAACTTTGGTGTATTTTGAACTCTTAAAGCGCATAGAATGCCGAAAAATAATTCCATTAAGTCAATCCTTATCATCGGGAGTGGACCTATTGTGATTGGACAAGCCTGTGAATTTGACTACTCAGGATCTCAAGCCGCAAGATCGTTACGTGAAGAAGGAATAGAAGTAACGTTAATCAATTCGAATCCAGCAACGATTATGACCGACAAGGTTGTTGCGGATAACGTGTATCTCAAACCTCTCGAGCCAGAAAGCATTATCGAGATTCTAGAGCAACACGATATCGATGCTGTACTTCCTACAATGGGAGGTCAGACAGCCTTGAACCTCGCTATTAAGTGTGAGGAAATGGGAATCTGGAAAGAATTCGACGTAGAAATGATCGGTGTGGATATCAATGCCATCGAAATTACGGAGAACCGCGATGCGTTCCGTTTGTTGATGGAGGATATTGGTGTGCCAATGGCGCCTCAGCAGGCTGCAAAATCGTTCTTGCAAGGGAAAGAAATCGCACAGGAATTTGGTTTCCCATTGTGTGTACGTGCTTCCTATACATTAGGTGGAGCAGGAGCTTCTATCGTCTACGATCCAGAAGATTTCGATAATCAATTGGAAAATGGATTGAAGATTTCTCCTATTCATGAGGTAATGATTGATAAAGCCTTGTTGGGATGGAAAGAATACGAGTTGGAATTGCTTCGCGATTCAAACGACAACGTAGTGATCATCTGTTCAATTGAGAACTTTGATCCTATGGGAATTCATACGGGAGACTCAATCACTGTGGCACCTGCAATGACGCTTTCGGACACAACATTCCAGAAAATGCGTGATATGGCCATCCACATGATGCGCTCAATCGGAAACTTCGCAGGAGGATGCAATGTTCAGTTCGCTGTTTCTCCAGATGAAAATGAAGATATTATTGCCATTGAAATCAACCCGCGTGTATCGCGTTCGTCTGCACTTGCATCGAAAGCTACGGGGTATCCAATTGCAAAAATTGCGGCGAAGTTAGCCATCGGTTATCACCTCGATGAGTTGATGAACCAAATTACAAAAACAACATCTGCATTGTTCGAGCCAACGCTTGACTATGTAATTGTAAAAATACCACGCTGGAACTTCAATAAATTCCCAGGAACAAATCGTGAATTGGGACTTCAAATGAAGGCAGTAGGAGAAGTGATGGGAATTGGGCGTTCGTTCCAAGAAGCACTTCAAAAAGCATGTCAATCGTTAGAAATTAACCGAAATGGATTAGGAGCTGATGGTCGTGAATTGACCGATCAAGATCAAATCCTACACAGTTTGGAGCATCCAAGTTGGAACCGTTTGTTCCATATTTACGATGCCATCAAGCGTGGAATTCCTTTTAAAACAATTGTAGAGAAAACAAGAATCGACATTTGGTTCCTCAAGCAAATTGAGGATTTAATCAAATTAGAAAAACGCATTGAAAAATTCAATTTGGATTCACTTCCGAAGGAATTGATGTTCGAAGCGAAACAAAAAGGATACGCAGATCGTCAAATTGCACACTTGTTGAGATGTTTGGAGTCTGAAGTGTACAAGAAGCGAGAAGATTTCAATATCAAGCGCGTTTACAAATTGGTTGATACCTGTGCTGCTGAGTTTGAGGCACAAACACCTTACTACTATTCAACATTTGAATACGAGAACGAAAGCGAAGTTTCAGATCGCAAGAAAGTAGTGGTGCTCGGTTCAGGGCCTAACCGTATTGGTCAAGGAATTGAGTTCGATTACAGTTGTGTTCACGGTGTGTTAGCAGCGAAGGAATGTGGTTATGAAACAATCATGATCAACTGTAACCC
>JABXHO010000057.1 GCA_013373595.1 Flavobacteriales bacterium
CCTATAAATCAATTCTAAGCAACCATCTCTAATTAAGTTAATGTTTAAGTCTTTTGAAAAAACGACTTTTTCAACTGATTTTCAGCTTTCCAAAATATCAAAGGACTTGTTTTTAGACACTTCGTTAAGTCATCTGATAGTTTGATACACGAGCGTTCCCTCGTTTGGAAACTTAGTTGTCAGTTTTAAATTGCGCAGGATTGCAAATCCAGCACAGCGGGGTATTTTTTGTTATACTGAATTAGTCTGAACTGACTCTCAATGGAGTTTCACTCCTGCACAAAGTGAGTTAGATAACTCCCATCAATACTACCAAAGCTGCTATCTCAAATATGAAAAACCATAAACCGATGAAAGCCATCGTTCTACCTTGTCGAATTCTTCTAAATTCCTTTTGGGCGTACTCAGTAGAATTTTTGCCTACAATAGAAATGGCTTCCCTAGACTGATTTAAACTAATATTCACTAAAACAAGACCGATTATTGATCCTGGAGTCATGCAAAGAATCATCCCAAACAAACCTTTGAAAAAAATACTACTTTCGTTTACAAAAGGGTTCTTAAAGGTATCGTTTGTATTGGAATCCGTCGATTCTACTTTTTCGATTAGTTCATCATCAATTGTAATCATCTTTTAGGATTAGACTGTTTTAAAAGTTCAATTATTCGATACTTCAAAGAATCATTTTCCACTAGCATTATGTCATTAGTGTTTTTATAAAAAATCAGAGTGTCGTCTCCAACTGTTTTTATTTCTAATTTTTCAAAATTAATAGCATCTAGTTCGTTTTGAATTTCTTCTTCTTGCATTTCTTTTTGCAACTCGACCCCATGAAATGACATGTCACTTGATGAGTACTCCCTGATAAATTCATTACTATCGCCATCATCAAGTATAAATGAAAATGGAAGTTGATTCATTTCATGTAAAACAATCTTTACATCTAAATTCAATTTATCCGAAACAAACTTTGAAACCTTGATTTTAGATGTTGTATTAAAATTCTCTATAATAATTCTAACGCTCATAGCTCCTAATAAAACACATATTAAGTTAATTTCAAAGTGAAAACCTAATAGATAAACCTGTACCTGTGCCACCTCCGACTATTGAAGAAGACCTTTGCGGACTTCCCGAATTTTGAAGCATCCTTAATACAGACTTGTCTGCTGCACTTGGAAACATTGTCCCACCTGGGTGAGTGTGATTGATCCACATTTTATTCGGAGCTATTGGTACTTTTACTCGATTGACACTACCTGCATATAGTGAGTAAGTTCCACCACCACCATTTTTTCCTGGACCCATAGTGTATACTTGAGAAAATTCTATTCCAAACCTGTTAGACAATCCTGCCATTGTTTCGTTCGATACTCGTTTCGATCCCATTTGATAAACAGAGCCAAAGCTGGGCTTCTTAATATTTCCAACACCAGAAGAAGCGAAAGAAAATTTTGAGGAGCCACCATTTAATTTGAATTTACCGGCCATCAAACTTCCAACGCCAACAACAAATCCAGATGTAACACTCGCGTCTGACCTCTCCATACCGAGTCCAACAAAACCTTCTTCTAATCCAGCCTGTGCGGGTAACGTAATAATATCTGAGAAGCCTACCCAACCGTTATTATAGCGAAAGCCCATTGTCCTTCCTGAAGTAACATTTAATAATGTTACGGTATATTTATCTCCTACAGGTGAAGAAATTGAAGCGGTGTATGATACCCTATGAATGAAAAATGCTTCGGAATTTCCCGAAGCATTTTTCAGTTTTATGTGTCTCACTCCTGCACGGAGTGAGTATCAAACTTATTCCACGTAAATCAGATAACTTCCCTCCTCTAGATATAACTTCTGTTTATATGGTTTATTTTGAGAAAAAATAACTTTATTAAACAAGTTAGAATTAAATTTTACTAAATCTTCTGACTTTATTTCTTTTAGATATCTATATTTTTTACGTATGCACTTCTTTATTTTTTTATTGTTATAGCCATTTCTTAATTCTGTTTTGTAGGAAAAGAAATAAACTGTAGAGTTCCTAAACTTATCATTAGTTGAGGACCTTAGCTTATCATTATCCTGAAAACTAACAATCAACGAATTATTTTTTACAATCGAATCGATATCAGGTGTAGTGATACGCTTTTGTTTTGAACTGAATAGATTTTTTAAATCGTTAATAATAAAGTCTCTTTCATTGTTCCCGTAGAATTGATCAAAAGAGCGTGCCTTATTCAGTATGGATTTTTCAACCTCTTTTTTCTGCTCCCCGCCTTTGAATCTTAGCTCAAGGTACTCAATCTCCTTCGAATTAAAGAGTAATGGGATTTCACCCCTTAAATAAGCTATGAAAGTATTTCCACTAGTCCTCCCATAAACCCCTAGAATTTCACCATTTTTATAGCATTGAAGAACAGAATTTAGGAAGGCATAGTAATGGTTACTACAGTTTTGCATTTTAATTCTTCTTGCACCAAACTTCTCTGAAAAAATAAGTGAGTCACTTCTTAAGGCACTCATCAAATAATAGTAATTCTCATCAAGAAAGATTATCGTAGAATCCGACTTAAGTTTCTCAAATAACGCCGCGTGAGTTTTTATTGTACCTGAATGATTCTTCCCAAACCCTCCGAAGTCAACTATCGAGTATCCCTTGAATAAATTTGCTTCAGAATAATTTTGTTCTTGGCAATAACCCTGAAATACAAAAAGAAGTGGAATAATTAATAATCTCATAAAATAAAATTTATCGTAAAAATGTTGGTACTCTTCCTTTTTTGACTTCTCGCTCTGCTCGCCCATCACCAGTTTGCATAATATCGTCCTCCTTTGGTGTCTCAATAGACAGTTTATAATTCAACTCAGTACCATCCAAGGCTCCTTCGCTATTAATCTCAACCGTAATGCTATGATTCCCATCTCCCAAATCGTAATTAATCTCTACATCGTGCTCTCCATTTATCATGCCATCAGGAGTTATAGACGTTGAAGACCATATTATCTCACCTGTCGCGTCATTTCTAATTTCAACCTTATCTTTGACCTGTTTCGCATTGATATGAATTGTCATTTTCCCCTTAGTCGGGACAACGGAATATGGGTGATTAAACTCTCCTTTTGTATATTCATCTGGCTTCAAAATCACCGTTGGATTTTTGTCAAATTCGACATAATCAGTAGGTAGATACAATAGAGCTACTGTTGTTTCTAAATCGTTATCCTTTTCGTTAATAGCCCTTTGTGCATCTTTCACAGCTTCAGATCTAGTCTCTCTTTCAGATAATGACTTACCTTTGGCTCTTGACCTTTGTCTTTCCGCTTTACGAAGGTTTTGGTAAAGAGCTCGATCTCTACGCTGAAGAGTTTTACTGTATCTGCGATTATAGTTATCAACCGCCTGTCTTGTTTCCACCCATTCAATTGTAGGGTTATTCCATTGAGTTTCTGGGTAACTATGTGAGTCTTTCTTTCCATCAAAATGATATACATATACATCTGTAGAGTTAACTCTACTTAAATGTGCTTCCCTAAATTCTGGATCGTGTTTCATTCTAAATTTAATTTGTCTTTTAAAAAAACGTCTTTTTTTTGAGCCTATACCTTTTGGGAAGACCACTATACCTCCTGTTGGGTCTACCAATACCAACGGAGAATTTAGTGCAAAATTGTAAGGGCTATACCCTTTATGAGCCGAACTATAAGGGTCTACACTCAACCATCTTCCAATTCTTGGGTCATAAATTCTCGCCTGGTAACTTATCGAGTTTCCTTTCCCCTTCACTTCATCATCATGCTCTTGTCCTTGGAAGCTGTA
>JABXHO010000019.1 GCA_013373595.1 Flavobacteriales bacterium
ATGGGCGAACTTGGTTTGCTCGGTATATATGTTCCTGAGGAATACGGTGGATCAGGATTCAGTTATTTCGAATATGCTACAGCGTTAATTGAACTTGGAAAAGTTTGTGGTGGAATTGGATTGAGTGTTGCCGCTCATAACTCGCTCTGCACAGGACATATTTTCTACCATGGTTCAGAAGAGCAAAAGAAGAAATACCTTCCAAAATTGGCTTCAGGTGAGTTTATCGGTGCATGGGGATTGACAGAACCTAATACTGGTTCGGATGCTATGCGTATGAAAACGACTGCTGTCAAAGATGGTAACGAATGGGTAATCAATGGAGCAAAAAACTGGATTACGCATGGTTTGTCTGGAGATGTTGCAGTTGTACTTGTGAGAACAGGTGAATTGCTAGACAGTCGAGGAATCACGGCTTTCATCATTGAAAAAGGAACTCCTGGTTTTTCTGCCGTGAAAATCAAGGATAAATTAGGAGTGAGAGCAAGCGAAACAGCAGAGCTTATTTTCGACAATGTACGTGTACCAGAAGAGAACGTAATTGGAGAAGTAGGAATGGGATTCGTACAGGCAATGAAAGTGCTAGATGGTGGAAGAATTTCTATTGCAGCATTAAGTTGTGGAGTTGCACGCGGGGCTTATGAAGCATCAGTAAAATACGCAAAAGAACGTGAGCAGTTCGGAAAACCGATTGCGCAGTTCCAAGCAATTGGCTTCAAATTGGCGGATATGGCAACAGAAGTCGAAGCGGCTGAACTTCTTACAATGCAAGCTGCTTATGCAAAGAATAACCATAAACCAGTGACAAAACTTGGAGCATACGCTAAATACTATGCAAGTGAGGTGTCAGTGAAATGTGGAAACGAAGCGGTGCAAATCATGGGTGGATATGGATATACAAAAGAGTATCCAGCAGAGAAATTCTTAAGAGATGCGAAGCTAATGACCATTGGTGAAGGGACTTCCGAGATTCAAAAATTGGTAATCTCGCGAGAAATTTTAAAGGATTAATTGCAATTATATTTATTAGTTGTATATTTGCTGCCCGATTCGTGAACAACGAATTGTTAAAAAAGATATTTAAAGAAGAAATAATATGTTGATTATCCCAGTAAAAGAAGGTGAGAACATCGAGAGAGCGATCAAGAAGTACAAGAAGAAATTCGAGAAAACGAAAGTGATGCGTGAACTTCGCGATCGACGTGAGTTTACGAAGCCTTCTGTTTTGAGACGTCAGGAGAAAATCCGTGCGGCTTACAAGCAGAGACTTCAATCCGCTGAGGTATAAGCGTAACTTAATTCGTTAAAATACGTATAAAGGAGTATTCCGTCTGATGATGGAGTAACTCCTTTTTTTTATGCTCAATAGTTTCATTGATTTCATTTCGGCTCAAAAGCGTTTCTCGGAACACACAGTTGTTGCGTACAGGAAAGATATCGAGCAATTTTTAGAGTTTGCTGAAATCAAAAACCTCGATGAATGCAAGGAGGTTAATGCCCGATTGATTCGCGGCTGGATGGTGGATCTAATGGAGGAGGAGTATGCAACGCAATCCGTCAACCGTAAACTATCTACTCTTAGAACCTTTTTTAAGTGGTTGAAGAAAGAGGGAGTGATCACGGAAAATCCGATGAAACTCATTCGTGGACCTAAAAACAACAAACGTCTACCGTCTTTCGTTCAGCAAAAACAACTTTCGGATGTAAATCTGTCAACTATCTTTTCTGACGATTTTGATGGAGTGCGCGACCGCTTGATGTTTGAATTACTTTACCAAACTGGAATTCGTTTAAGCGAGTTGATTGGATTGAAGGAGTCGAATGTTTCAAAAAGTCAAATCAAAGTGCTAGGGAAAAGAAACAAGGAACGTATTATTCCCATTTCCAATAGCTTGAGTGAACTGATTGAAAAATATAAATTAGAACGTCGTCAATTAAGCGTTTCGACAGACGCATTACTAGTGTTAAAATCTGGTAAAATTCTCTATCCCAAGTTTGTTTATCGGAGAATAAATAATTACCTTTCTCTTGCAACGGATGTTAAGAAAAAAAGTCCGCATGTGCTCAGACATACATTTGCCACACACATGTTGAATAATGGAGCGGGGTTAGAAGTGTTGAAAGAGCTACTTGGTCATGCGAACTTGTCAGCGACGCAAGTTTATACACATAATTCGTTTGCCGAACTGACAGCAATTTACTCACAGTCTCATCCAAGGGGACAACAAAAATAACGCAAGATGGATTTCAAGGTAAACACTGTACATTTTACTGCAGACAAGAAACTAGTTGACTTTATTCATGGAAAAATTGGAAAACTAGAATTGATGTCCGACCAGATAATAGCGAGTGAGGTCTATTTGAGAGTAGATAAAAACAGCGAAAGAGAAAATAAAATCACAGAGGTAAAACTATTGTTACCCGGAGGAGAACTCTTCGCAAAGAAACAATGTAAGAGTTTTGAGGAGGCAACCGATAATGTTGTTGATGCACTAAAAAGGCAAATTGAAAAATATAAAGCCAAAGTCGCTTGAAACATAAAAGCTTGAAAATGAGGGTTGTTTTTAAAAGCCCTCATTTTTTTTTAATTTTTTTTTGAAAAAAGCATTGTGCAAAGAAAATAGTTTCATACATTTGCACTCCCCAAACGGGGGAAACACTTTTAAAGTTCTTTCAAATATTAAAGAAATTCACATTTGTGCCGATGTAGCTCAGCTGGCTAGAGCAGCTGATTTGTAATCAGCAGGTCG
>JABXHO010000076.1 GCA_013373595.1 Flavobacteriales bacterium
TGTAGGTTTGGTTAGAATTAAGATTGTTTTTTTGAACCACATAGAACATAGAGGTACATAGGTTGTTTTTTTAACCATTAGGACGCGGACCGCTGCGTGGCACAAGATTGCATAGGTAGTTATTGTTTGGTTTAGGCGTGGAAGAAGCACACCGCATTGGGCTTATCGAAATGAAATTCTTTAGTTTTAGTTGGATAACTTAAGATAGAAACAAACAGTAACTGTATGATCTTCGCTGTTTTTACGTTATCTTTGGTACATGTTACACACATTTCATATCGACGGTTCTGATTCCAAGGCGAAGGCTTTAATGGAATATTTGAGAACTCTTGAATTTGTCAAAGAGGGTAATTCCGATTGGGCAGATGATCTTCCTGTGGATGTGAAAAATGAAATCCAAGAAGCAATTGAGCAGGCTGATAACGGCAAAACTATTGCTCACACTCAAGTTAAGGAAAAACACCGCCAACGATTCCCACACCTCAACATCTAATAAATGGAAATCGTTTGGACTGAAAAAGCAGACGAAACTTTTGATGAAATAGTTAGTTGGATAGAGAAAAGATTCACTCAAAAAGAAGTCGACAATTTTGTTATCAGTACGTACGAAGTACTCGACAACCTCAAAGAGTTACCAAAATCCTATCCTGCTAGTGAAACTTTAAAAAGAGTACGAAAAGTGGTAATTCACCCTCACAGTTCCTTGTATTATAGAGTTCAAAAAAAGAAAATTGAATTACTCTTTTTCTGGGATAATAGACGAAATCCAAAAGATAAACCCAAATAGTGCAAGCTGCCCTGTTGCTGCCGAGAAGTTTTGTTTTCATTTTAGAGGGAAACTGCAGGAATGGAGGAACGAGTGAAGACTGATGGAAAACTCAGTTGCTGTTTTAAGTTGCGTTGAATTCACTTCGTGGCTGCTTCGCGGTGTAAATACAGAGTAGCTGGAAATTGTTTGGTTTGAACCACATAGAACATAGAGGTACATAGGTTATTTATTTTACCACGAGGACACGGACCGCTGCGCGGCACAAGGTTGGATAGGTAGTTATTGTTTGGTTGAGACGTGTAGGTTTGGTTAGAATTAAGATTGTTTTTTTGAACCACATAGAACATAGAGGTACATAGGTTGTTTTTTTAACCATTAGGACGCGGACCGCTGCGCGGCACAAGGTTCGGAAGTTGGGTGATTTATGACGTTGTGATGTGAATGTTTTACTTAGTCATTGCGTGGTGGTTTTGGGATAGGCTGCGAAGCCATTCTACTTCTTTCTCAGTGACGTCGAGTACTGGAATGGTATATTCGAACCAGAACATTCTGTATTTCAGCTTGCTTTGATCGAATTCTTCAACGGTCACTACGCCATCTTCCTTTGTGGAAACCAGAATCCCGGATTCATCGAGTTCAATGGATTCAATTTTATGTAAAGGGAATATATACTGTTGTTCAATGGAATCTCCTTTGTGAGAAATCACAATTGCTCTTCTTCCTAAGTCCTTTTTTACCGAAACTTCGTTGACCACAAATGTCTTTCCTGAATCAAACGTTTCTACCTCGAAATTCCTCTGAGACTCCAATTTTTCCTTGAATTCAGCAAACGTATGTTCAAACTCCTCGATTTCTTTCTTATCCTTTGAAATAAAATAGCTCTTCCTAATGGGTTTATAGGTTTCCCAATCGAAAGATGGCGAGCATGGATTTGAATTTAATCCTACTTCCCACGCCAAATTTTGGGCTACTCCCTCCACATTTACCCATGCATAGGCTAAGTCAATGGTTCGATTGACAGAATCACCCGATACTTGGTCTACTCCTTGGATGCGAACGCGACACCAATTACTCGCCTCACATTCATACGAGACCTCATTCAACGTGATTTTATCGTAGGTATCGTTGGAACAGCAGCCACAGTACAACACGATTTCTTGTTGCGTTTGAAGGTACTCCACCGTTCGTTGGGCATCTTCCTCGTATAACACAGATTGTTGATCCGCATGCGAGAAAAAGGTAATCATACCCAATAGGAAAATGAGGCTGTATTTTATCATGATGTCAATACGTGTTTCTCTAAAGTAATGGTTTTCGGATAAAAAACATGGCAGAACACGGAAGTACAAGCGAATGTTCCACTCAAAACAACATAAAGCTGATAGCTTCAAATAAAATACACGGTTTTGGGCAATGATTGTAGTCTTGAAGTCTTTATTGAGTTGACTTGTAGATTTTTGGGTTGATTTTGGTTAACTTAGAAAGGCCTAACCGGGATTCGATTTTAAGTAGTTGTAAACGTTTGTATCGGTTGGGTAAAGTGCGGTGAGCCTCAGTTTGGCATAACAAATAAGATATATGTGATGACACATTACACAAACATGAACTTAAAACTTACAATCGCAAAAGTAAATAATGATGACCCAACAAGAGTTAGAAGAGAATTACAAGAATTTTGACGATGCTCGAATTGTAGATTTAGCTCATGACCCGCCCGGATTAAGCGACTTAGCTCTCGAAATTCTTGAAAAGGAAATTGAGCGTCGACAACTCGAAGTTCAAATTCAACTTCAGGTGAAAGAAGAAAATGTTAAGGAAAGTCCTTTCAATTTGAATAATCGAATTGCCCCTACCTTCGAAGATTTCCCTATTAAAAGTGAAAATTCGTCGCATGACCTTTCTGGTAACGCGAAAGTATTCAAAACAAGTTCGTTCAGTCTGATCAAAATTGGCTTGACCTTCATTGGTCTCGGCATCTTTGTGCTTTATGTGGCTCTGAATTTTCTATCGTTTAACAACCTCTTTGGTCCAGTAACGGCTTGCATCGGGTTTGCTGTGATTATTCTCGCGGTAATTATTCTAAGAGCGAGTGGTAAAAATCAAATTACCTTGTACCCAGAAAAAGTCGAGTTTCAACATCGCAAATTCATACCTGGAGGGGAGTTTTCAATAATTGATTTATTAAGAATACTATTCTCGTCAAGACGCACAATAATCAATAAAAATGACATAAAAAGTATAAATAAGCCAACATCTTTCTTTCGATACAGCTCATTACATTTTGAATTAAAAAATGGTATTAGGTATGAAATTAATTTTCTTGGGGATGCCGAAGAACTAGAGTATGTTCATTCTTATATTTCCGAGTATCTAAATTCATAAGGAAGAGACACAAAACATTGATTGCTGACTTAGGTCGCCTCATATTTCAAGTCATTTACTCCCCATATTCGAGAGGCAGCACGAAAAAACCTTTCCTTCTAGACAAGAATTAGAAAATTCAGATGCAGGAAAAGTCGCTCTAAAACAATTTTCATCATTCTTCGAAACTGGATTGCAAATCCAGCGCAGCTGGGTAATTCTGTCTTACCTAGTTAGATTTACCCTCCTTTAATTTTTTAATCCGAGACTTTAATTTTAACTTTTTCACAACTTCTACTCGAACTTCTTTGTTGTCAATTAAATCAATACTACTCACGATTGAAGTTTTAGCATCTTCTATATACTCACTTGAATTTAAAATGGCATCAAGAAAGAAACTTGAATGCACTTCGAAAATGGTATTAATGGAGCTTTTTGATTCAAAAATGTAATCCAGTAATTTGTATGTAACTAAATCACTCTCTTTTTTTAAATTTCCATACCTAATCATTCCATCCATTAACATCGATATTTTTCCACTACCAATTGCGCTAGGATTAGCCAAAACCTTATCCTTAATTCTGGCAAATATCCCCTTAATCTTCCTACCATCTAACCTAACTAATAATGTTTTGAAAAGGAAAGCATCTAATTCAATTATTTCCTCATCTAGGACAGATTCAAGTAGATATTCCTTGTAGGCATTGTAAAAACTATCATTGAATTTAATCGACTTATCCTTGTTTATTACGACCTGAATGATAGAATAATCCTTGTTCTTCAATTTCAGAGCTTTGAGTAAATCGTTTTTACCCATTGAATCGAAATGGGTTTTAGAATCAACCCATATCTTAGTAAGTAGATCGCCAGAATGCGGTTCAATATATTTGAAGAACTCATCATCAATTTTACCAAACAATTTTGTGTTATAATATTGAGACCACCCCCCCAAACGCTTGACGTAATTAAGAATCTGTCGATTATCATTCTGGAATACTTTTTTACCTACCAAAGAAAAATTTTCCAAATGCCAGCTTAAATTAAGTCTTGAAATGCCGTATGATTTATTCGTTAGTCGTTTAGCTACTTCTATTATCACATTGTAATCATCCATGAAGCTCGAATCCACAATATTCTTCAATAATGTGCCATAATCAATATACCATTCTATCTTAGATGCTAATTCCTCTATATCCGCATGGTTGAATTCATTTAATGAAGATACTGAACCCGTATAGTTAATCGCATTATTAAAATCTGCTATTACGATCCCAATGCAATCAACAAACACCCCGTCATCAACATTCTCTCGAGTTAGCTCATCATAGAAATCATCAGACAAACGCACATTAGAGAGTGGCTTCTTACTAATAATCTTCAAAACTGCAACAATACAACTAACATCTTCACCCTGAAAAGATTCTAACTCTGCTAAATCCGAAATTAGGTCTTCCCTTATTTTATCAAACTCAAAATTATCAGCCACCAATTTTAGAAACTCTAAGCTCTCAAAAAGAAATTCAAAGCCTACCTTACCATCTTCATAGAAATATTCTACTAACTCTTCCTCACTACATTCGATATTCAATTTACCCCAGTTTTGTCCTTCTTCTTCAACAGCATACATAAAGGCAGCAGGATTGAAATGAACTGTATCAACAAAATCTTCTAATTTCAACACTATACCGACCTCCTCGCAAAAGGCTTTAATTTCTGATAATTGTGTGTAATATTTTTTTTGCTCTTCAATGTTTTCAGTCTTAATCGAAATAGTTTTGATAAGTTTATCAAGAATTTTTGACTGTATCTTCTCTGACACATTGACTAACACCTCCTTATGAATAGACTTAAATGAAGTAAACTCATCTTCGGCATCAATTAACACTATCGCTGAATTTTCCCAGTATTGAGAAATCACCTCTTCGCGTAACACATCAGAAACAGCATCTAACACCTTTTTCAAGCTCTTGCGCTTGGTAGGAAAATCTACCTCATTATATGCTTCATCAAAAAATTTCGGAAATACGCTGTGATGTTTTGAGGTCTCTATAAACTCAATCTCTCCCCTACGAATTGACTGGGTCAATTCTCTCCTGAGCAATATTTCATCAGCCATAACTCTGCTAACATTATACACTAAGGCAGACATAATATTATCTAAATCATCGTCCTTAGCGAATAGTGACGAGCTATTCCCGAGATAATCCCTTTGCAAAATTCGGCTTGAGGGATCCTCTAATATAATATCTTTGGTTCTAATAAACAGTCCTAGATATCTAAACTTAATACTTCCAGAATCCACATCTTCCTTCCACAACTTGTAAAACGAGACCAATTGATTCACATAATTAATTATCTGTCTCGGCTTAATGGTTCCACCATCTGTGTTTCGATCAAAAATCTCTTTAATGTAAGATATTTCATCAACTGGAATAATATCCATTCCAAAAGCCTCTGTGAGCTTTTCTTCAATTAATTTATCCCAAGCACTAACAATCGGAGGAGACACTCTAAAACTTATCGAGAAAGTTTTTTCGATAAATCCATTTTCATCAGAATTTTCAAAAGCTTCAGCGAGCTTAACTTTAGCATACGGCACAATCACCCAAATTTTTTCATACGAGTGTTCTGCGAAAAAAGTATGAATAGAAGACCATAATGTTTTAATTTTTTCATTATTAAGTCTGTCTAAATTATCAAATACTACTACGATTCTCCTATCTGAAATATCTCTTTCGATTTCACTAAAGTAACTCCTAAATTGTCGAACAGAGGGTTCTTGATCGACTACATTCTCAAGCTCACTAGTCTCAATATTTTTCCCGTTCAACCAAAAGAATATTTTACTAATTATCTCACGATTAGACAGCTTTTCTCTTCTATGCCTTGAGTCATTGACCTTTTTCTCTTTGAAGTACTCTCTAAAAGCCAAAAATGCTCCCCAAGCAAAGAATATTAATGGTATAGCATATATTATCACTAAAGGTTTCCAAACTCCTAGACTCCAAGTTGGAACTAAATCCCAGTCTTTAATAACGCTCCCATATAAACTACTTAGACCCGCTAGAAAGATCGCCCCTAAAGAAATCAGAACCCAATAGAACTTAAATTTTGGAAAAGTTTGTTTAGTTGACCTCGATTTCCTAGCGAGCAACATATTTGTTTTGTCGTTCCACTTTCTTTCATCCTTCAAGAAATTATTATCTATAAGTTCATCAATTATTTGTTCTAAAAACAATCTCCTGGTTAAATCCTCCTGATACCCCCATGCATCATAAATGAAAGTGTAATATTTTTGAGAGTCTAGTTCTTTTTTTAATAGCTCGATGACATTTGACTTACCCGCCCCCCACTCTCCTTCAAGTCCAATCACTTTTTTATCGAGTTGATTATCTTGTATCAACTCAGCAATTATTCTTGCCACTTTAGTCTGTGATTGCCCTTCAATATTATCAGTTCCATTGGGCTTGCTAGATAGAAAAACTGGATAATTTATCTTAATACTCATACTAGAAAATCTATGTTATCAATTTTGTATTCAACGCATCCAGCAAAATAGCTCTGTTGACTTGATTGAATGAATATAGCACTTATTGGGTATAGTCAACCGAGTGATTTTACCATATATCAATGCGGGAAACCGCAAATCAGACTAATCCGAATAAATGAATAAGAAAGTTAAACTTCCTTGGGAAAAATATGAATCGTGCCTGATCTAAAAAGAGAAGCACATTACACCAACACAAAAAAAACAGCCTTCTTTCAGACTGCAACGATTTTTAGAAATAGACATTACCCTACCCACTCGTCCTGCCAGAAATCGTAGAGTCTATCCCTTTCAGCGACTGTGCAATGCCCTTCATTTCTTCCAGAATAAACTGCACATTATTCGAGCCACCTGGGTTCTTGTTATTCTTCACGAAGGTTTCTTTAATCGATTCCCAACGCGCTAACTCTTCTTCCGTGATCGATCCGAATAATTCCTTGAAGCGCAATAAACTCGATTCTGCTGCGGAAGTCAAGGTCTGTGCTTCGTTTTCGTAGTGCGAAAGGATGAGCGTATTCAATTCTTCGTCGTTCATGACGGGAACCAATTTCTCGACAATCTTGTTCATGTCACGATACGATCCTTGCAACTTAAATGACGGAGCAACGCGGTACGCATCTTCCATCGAAGCAGACGAAATGTACTCCATGTTCACCTTGAACACGATATCGCGAATGGTCAACACGCGTTTCAATAGATTTACATAATCTTCGATTTCATCCGAACTGTGATTCGCTTCTAAATCCAAGCTTTCTTGAGGGCCGTCTTTCGCGACTTTGATGAGTGTTCGAACGTCTTTGAACGACTTGTTATTCAGTTGCGACAAGATCGAATTGGACGTGAGACAGTTCTCAATGTAACTCAATTCGAAGACCTCTTTCTTCCCTCCGATCACATCACCCAAGTTGTAAATATCCGAACGGTTCGCCAACATGTCTGGAATCTGGAAGCGCTCACCCGTCTCCGTGTACGGGTTTCCTGCCATGACTACCATGACTTTTCGTCCACGGAAATCGTAAGTTTTGTTCTTTCCTTTGTAGACTCCTTCAATCTTACGTTGACCGTCACAGAGCGAGATGAATTTCTGTAAGAATTCGGAATTACAGTGCTGAATATCGTCTAGGTAGATCATGATGTTATCGCCCATTTCGAAGGCTAAGTTCAAGCGATTCAACTCTTCTCTAGCCGCTGAGTTCGGTGCTGCCATTGGGTCGACAGACGTTACTTCGTGTCCCAATGCAGGCCCGTTGATTTTCACGAAAATAAGTCCAATTCGCTGTGCGATGTACTCCATTAAGGTTGTTTTTCCATAACCTGGAGGTGAAATCAACAGGAGCATTCCCATGAGATCCGTTCGCTTGTTATCGCCCACCACACCGATTTGCTTCGCCATGTTGTTACCGATTAAGGGCAAATACACATTGTCAATGAGCTGATTTCGTACGAAAGACGTCATCACTTTCGGCTTGAATGACTCTAACTTCATTTCTTCCTTAAACGACTCAATGTGCTCGTGTTTCAGCGCTACATATTGACGGTAATTCGGTACTTCAACGGTATGGAAATGATCCATTTTTTCGCGCCATGCATGGTAATCGATAGTCAACTTGCCATCTACGATGCGACCGTGTTCGCCTGCCATTCCTTCCAAAACGCGATTCACTTCAACATCGACCAACTTCTCTTTCTGAGCATCGTTTACAAGCAATGAAACAGCACTTTCTAGAATTGCTACGCGCAAATTCTCTGCCTTGTCTTTTTGGATAAATCGACGCAGCCATTCCTGCAACAATTCGAGTTGGTAACGGTGCGAATCTTCCAGTTCCTTCATCGAATCGTTGAGTGCTTTTTGCAACTTTTCCGACTTCAACCATTTTTTGAAACGTGTGGTTAACTCCGCTCCTTCCGGACTGATTACGAAAGTATCGTTGCCACTCAACTCCAAGAACAAATATTCTGCAATTCGCTCTGCATATTCGCTGCCCATTCGTTCCGAAATCAATTCTTTTAACTCAAAACGGATATCTGCAGGCACTTCTGATGTTTCAAAAGCCGAACGCATCAATCCATAGGCAATCAATCGCTTTTTCCAGGTCGCTCTCTCCGCTTCTTCTAATCTGAAATTCCAGAAAAAACGCGCTTTTGCTCTCAAATTAGGAGAGAAAACCAACAAATCTACGTTCTGCTGGATCTCGAGCAAAGACGCCAAAATTACCGTCGCATCCACATCGTGAATTCCCTTGATGTAACGTTCATCGTAGCGATCCTGCATGAACTGTTGTACGAGTCCACGTAATTCTTCGTTCGACTTCGTTACCACATCATCCAAACTAATTTCTTGCTCTCCGAACTGGCATTTCTTTGCCTCGGTAAGCTGAATAAAAATCATGTACGCCAAGTATTCCGCTCGATAGACCGATGCATTTTCCGAAACAAACTGCTGATCCCAGTATTTTCTCGTTTGCAAAAAGGCTTGATCCTGAATCGGTTCGAAGAAATTGGTTCCAGTCAAGTGATAACTCATCTCATCGCCTTGCTTTACCAAAGTTACTTCTAACTTCTTCGTATTCACGGAAAAATGATGCGTCCCCAATTTAATCACATCCTCTCCCTCGGCGAATAACTCTTGTTTATCGCGTAGTTGACGCAAGGCATTTTCGCGCACGGATTTCAATTGACTTTTGAGTTCATCCGCTTTTACTGAATCATCAATTGCGATTAGTTTCTCAATGTTATCGCGTACTTTTTGCACCAAAGCATCTGAAGCGAGGTAAGCATTGATTTCATCAACTGTTTTGTATTGTTTGAGTCGATTCGTGACTCCCTGAATGATGCGTTCTGCCGAGCGTTGAATGGCAACTGCCTTGTTATTTCGCTCCTCCACCAAGGCCAACTTATGCGATTCAAATGCATTCGCGATTTCCTCACGCACATCCGCCACTTGAATTCCAAATTCGGGGAAATCCGAGAATTTCCCTTCGAGATCTTCCAATTGGATGATCAAGCGATTGAGGTAATCATCACTCTTATCGGGCGTATCACTTAGATTGATATAGTTTGAAGCTCCTTGCTGAATCAACTTTAGTTGACTGTTGAATTCGTTTCCTGCTTCTGCACCAAAAATCGTTTTACGCTTCTTCTTGAGATCTGCAATAATACGGTTGAAACGGTAGAAAATATCGGTAATGTTATCGATGATTTTGGTGGTTACCGTACTGTCTTTGATATCGAGCGAATTGACAATTTCGATCATCATTTCCAGTTCTCCCGACACTTTCGCAATCTCTTCGTCGAGCTCGTCAGCCGCAATTACTTTCGTAATCTCCTTGAGTTTCTCTTCAATCAGATCGACTTTCTCCTCATACGGTTTGAGCGCACCATCTGTCAACAAAAACTGTACACATCCTTCCGAATATTCAGCTTGCAATTCAAGGACGCTCTCCTCCATTTCATCGATTCGAGCCACATCAATGTAACGCGTTTCCTTCGCAGAAATCAGCTCTCCACGGAAACTTCTCAAGCTCGTCAAAGTGTCTACATAATGCTGCACATCGGTATACGTAGCCGATTTAGCCGCTTGCCGAACCGTTGCCATCTTTTCATCCAGCGCTTCAATGTCCGACTCAGCCGTTTTCTTCAAACTAAGCACCTTATCGAACTCTGCAATGGCCGATTTAGCCGTCGATTCAATCTGTTCCAAAGGAACGGAAAGCTGTTGCGCTTCCTCGTGAGAAACCCAGTGATAGGCATCCAAGGTAACGCGCGCCATTTTCGCCAAATCGACGTACAAAGTTTCGTAGGCTTCCTCTCGATCAATCAATTTGAGAATGGAACGACATTCTGCCATTGCTGTTACGACTGCCTTATTCCCTACTTTGTAGAGGTACGTGTCTTGATTCGCATTCACGATTTTATCCGCATGTGAAAACGGCGTTTCCCAAATCTGAATGCTGTGATGTTTCTTCGCTACCGCTTCCGATCGGAACAAACACATTTCTCCATTATCGAAGATGGAATAACCGTTACAGTGAATCGGTGAACCCAATTGCTGCTCAATGATATTGTACATCAACAAGGTGTAACTACCTTCCTCTGGCGTGTAGAAAACGTACAGAAAATCCTCTCCATTGGATGATGGAATTGACTTCACGAAGCCCAAACCATTGTAATCGAAATCAAACAGTTTGTATTCGCCATTTTGGAGATAATATCCCTGAGGGAAAATGATTCCCTGATCTTCAGGCAAGAGAATACACGCCTCTTTTAGCGCATCTACGCGAATGGCTTCTTTGATACGGTCGTTGTAAACGATGTAACGTGCCTCTTTTTCCTGGTACGGAATGATTTTGAGTACGATGATATCACCGATAATCGCATAGGCCACATCGGCATCGTTGAGCGTTTGATCTTTGTGGTCGACTGGTTCCGCATAAATTCCCAGTCCAGATTCCGTATTGTTTTCAATTTTAATCGTGAGATCTCCTCCCACCGTTTCCACAAATACACGATCCTCGATTGAAATGTGCGGGTGTAATCCTGAAACATGATCGTCTGCTGTTGGTCGCTTCCAATCAAAACCATGTTGATTGGGCAAACGAACTTCGTGTTCACTTCGAGAATCGACGTATTTCAGTGTTGCATCTGGCTGAATTAGCCATTTGAACGTCTTGATATCGGTGATGCTCTTTCCAATCTGGAAAACAAAATAGAGATAGCCGTTCTTCTCCACGAACTGCGCAAAGCGTGCGTCACGATAGTACTTGTACAGGTTCGCAAAATCTTTCAGGAACGTTTCATCCTTCAAAAGCGAGGTTGACTCGGGTTGGAAACTTCGATTGGAATACGCGTAAATGCTAAACACGTCGTCGATTACCGTTTCGGTTTTCAAGCCAATGTGTACGTTGTATCCAAAAATGAAACGATCACCAATGGCAATCATATCGCGTGCTTCACACGAATGTTCCGTTGTGATGTGTTCCGTTGCCACCAATTGCGTTTCGACGCCACCGAAAATTTCTTTTCGTTGCTCGTTCAACACGTTTAAGCGAGATTTGAGATCAGCACCATACTTATTCAGACGATTCCGAATGATTTCGTACGTGCCTTGCTCCAATCCAGATTCACTTTGTGGTTGCCCTTGGTGGTGATCCTGATTTTCTTGCGTTTCAGACATATTCTATCTCGATCTGTACAGATCGGTCTTAAGGTTCATGAAAAATGTAGTTAAAAGAAAAGTAAAAATCGGCCTCACCTTCTATCGAAAATGAAGCCGAAA
>JABXHO010000095.1 GCA_013373595.1 Flavobacteriales bacterium
ACGGGGTAGCAAACAACAAAAAGTTGAGTCTTCCCTCAAGATTTTAATGAAATTACTTGTTTTTTGACACAGTACCTAGGCTCAGAATTACCAAACGCAAATGGCAATGCTTCTTGGATGGTCGCCAAGCGTATTTCGGCGGAGACCACCCGTTCAATTCTCCAGGACAAAATGTAGCGCGAATAGTTGTCCATCACGGTATAAATGTAATAGCGAATCCCGTCCAAGGGTTTGAAAACGGTGATATTGGCATGCCAGACCTCGTGAATTTGAGACGTTTTAATTGAATTGTGATGCGGACGTTTGCCCTTCTTGATTCCGGATCGAAAGCCAATGAGCTTGTTGTACCGATACCACGATTGTCTTGCTAAGTTCGATTCACCAGCGGCAAATGCTTTCGCCCAAATGGAATGGATGCTTCAATGGGCATATTCCACTTTTGAAAGCCAACTTTTTATGACTTCAACTTCAATAATCGTCGCTTGATTGGGGTGTCTTTTCGTACAAAGAAATAAGGCAGAATGAACGCACTTAAATTTCATTTGATGGATCCAATCGTAAATGGTTTTGGTCGAAATGTCCATGATTTTTGAAAACGATTGAATGGAAAGCACGTCTTTCGTGTCTAGAATAAAATTCACCACTTTCGATTTGTGTTTCCGAAACGATTTCCGCAGCAATTTCGATCCAACTGTAAGCTGAACCAATTTGATAAACTACGTCATTGCTACCGCCATGTCTTTGGGCAATTTCCCCGCTGGATCGTACAAAAGATTGAGTTCTTTTAAATCCTTCGGCAATTCTTTATCGAGTTCAATCCCAATGATTTTATTCACGTCGATCGCTTTCCAATCAGCCGCTGTTGACGACGGAACTTGATCTCGCAATGCAAGCGGAACGAAGTGTTTTTCGAGTCCAAGAGCATAATAAACTTTAAGCGAAGTGGTGTATTGTTGATAACGTCCCATAATTTTTGATTGAAATGACCATTCAAAATTATGGGGCTGTTTGATTTGAGTCAATACGGGAAATCCCGTGTTTTGATAAGGATTATCCCGTGTTTTACCGAAAGCAAAGTCGAAAGTAGTGTTCCGAATCTTCGAAATCATATCTTGAGGCAGGTTGCTTAGACCCCAATCCGAAAGGAGCGTTTGCTTCGTTTAGGCAATGCTTATTTTCGCTCGCCAAATTTCCTTGAGCCAAGTTTGTTGTTACAAAGGCAACTTATCTTCTTTAACCAATCGATCCTCCGTTATCGAATAAATAAAATTCTCGGTATCGTATCGGTTCTTCACCATCACCGCCAAACGTTCACCATCGTCATTCACACGAATGTCAATCGTCGCAGTACTATTGAACAAAATCGACGATCCACCGCGAATTTTACCATCCGTTGTTTTTTGAAAAATGATTACGAAATAGGTGTTAGGGAAATCTTGCCGCAATGCTTCAAAATCGGTTGCCTTGGCTGAAATTTTGGAAAAGCTATCTATGATCAAACAATCGAAATTTGCGGCTTCTGTGCGAACGTCTTCCAACGACCCTTCCTCAAAAGCGCGAAACAATGAATTTCCTTTGTACTTGGATGCAAACTTTTTAAACTTGGAGCTGAACCCCGATTCAAGGGGAGTTATGTACTAAACACACCCAAATAGAATTTATTAATATCGAAATAAGGAATTAATCATTAAACTTAGGGAAAAACACATATGGACGACTACACTGATTTATTGAATTTTTATATTCAGAAAACCTCATTAGGAGAAAAGATTTATTCGGCAATAAGACCAATTACTTTGGTTTATAAGGTCAAATCTGATGAAGATGAAAATACAGCTCAGGAATCAAAGACATTTGAATTAGGGGTAAAGGAAGCTGAGGGAGATGAAATAAGATACATTGAATATCTACAACCTGGTGATCCTGAGGATTATATTGGCAAAGAAAGGTTCGATAAGAAGTATAAAGAGCTAACTGAGTTAGTAAAAGCAAGTAAAGAGGGACGATTGTTAATGAAGCATGAATTCAAAATCACATTGATAGTCGAATATGGTGAATTAACGATGAATGTAATAGACCAGCATGTACCATTTTCTCAAAAACAGTTCGGTTTTAATGAAGAAATTGAACTTTTGATATATGACAAGAACAGAGGTCTGTTCTCGTATGATGAATGGAAAGTGTTATATTCATCCAGTAGCGGTTTTCTCAAGGAAGGCGAATAGAAGTAGACTCCAGAGATTAACCTGGAGTCTACGTTTTCTTTTACCAGTCAATGGTAATACCTCCAAAGTTGTAATCGACTTTAACGTGATATTCTGCTTCTTCAAGTTTTTCTTTACAGTATCTAAGGTCCTTGGCCGTTAATCCGGCTGTAAATCCGTAATCAAGAGAGTACCGTCCTTTTTTAGAGGCCTCATGAATTTCGATAAATATTCCATCGAGTACGCGGTCATCAACATAATCTTCATCTTTGGAATACGAGTTAATTTTGTCTGCTTGTTCTTTCGCTTCTATTGCGTGCATATTTGTAGGTTTTTGGTTAAAAATTTGTTGTTTCCTTGAAGAATATACTTAAATATTGTTTTTAACCAAAAAACTTTTTTTTGTACTATTTATAAAGAACGACTTAGGAATTAAACTCCATATAAAACTGTACTATTGTCGCTAATGAAACTTAGTAATACCACATATAAATTTTCTGAGGAAAAAACGTATTATTATACTGTTTTGAATAAGCTAATTAACTTAAGAAAACAGAGACATGGATTTGTATCCGCTTCTGAACTTCAGGAAAAGATAACGTATTTTATAATTCCAATTGATCGAATTGAAAAAATCTTAGATGAGTTATACAATTATTCATTTTTAATGAGAGAAGAGATTTCAGGTAAAGAATTTAAATATCGTTTAATGGTGATTTAATGTCAGTGTCATTTTTATTACTGGGACCTCAACATTATCCATGATAGATGCAATTGCATTTGTGCAAGTATGTTTTGGGTCTATTTCAATTATTTCCTCTGAATTAAAATTAATCGTGTAGTTTAACTGATCTACTGCAATTATATACTTGGACAAGTGATAGGTCGCAGTTCCTTTAGAGCTATAATTAGAACCAAAATCAAATCTAAAATAAATCCTCATCTTTCTGATCGCCTCGGCAAGTCCCTCCATGGAATCAGCTTCAATTTCTAGGGATATTAATTCATACTTCCCATGTATAGGTTTCGGGAAACTCTTTACATTTTCTTCTGGTGTAAAATCAAATTGAATTAGTGCCATAAATCAAGTTTTTCTGAATATACTCATTCTTTTCAAGCTGCAAGCTGCAAGCTGCTTCGATATTATCAAATCCTTGTAAGTAATTCTATGTCCAAATACTTTATTTATTAGTTCGTCAAAGCCCTCCTTTAGGTTTAGATTTCGGATGTTCCATCTAAAGGCATGTTCGTTCAAATACCTGTAATAATGCCAGAACGACATGTGAAAATAAGTTCCCGCAACCATTTTCTTCAGGTGCATCCAAACGTTTTCAATATTATTGGTATGAATACCATCGTCACTAACATATGAAAGGTCATGATGAACAACTTTATGTCTTAAGAACTTTTGTCCAACTTCAGTGTAAAAGGAGCTTTCATCAGTAACCAATTCAGAGTCCTCAGAAATATGCTTCAGTAGATAAGGAGCAATTTTACGTTTAGTTGTATCCAAATACTGACGTCCTATATGAAATAAAAGAACATCTCCGTTTCGTTGATACATTCCAAGCACGGCAATTGCAGGATTGAAAGGCTTTCTCTTACCATTTTTGGACAACCTAAGTTGCCATTCATTAAACTCTTTGAGTTTTCTCTCTGAATCTGGCTCCTTTTTGATTTGCTTTCTCATTGTCGTCTTTCTCTTGCTGGAAAAACCAAACTTTTCATCCTGATCTTTCTCGTGGCGGTGCTTGGCTCTTTGGACTCGTTTATCCTTTCCTGGATCAGGAGAAATGTATGTTTCGTCAACTTCAACAATACCCGAAAGAACTCTCTCTCTTGAATGCTCAAGAGCTTCACGGATTCGTTGAAGGACAAACCAAGCGGTTTTCTGTTCTATTTCAAGCCACCTCGCTAGTTGACAAGAAGAAATCCCTCTTTTAGCTGTTGTGAAATAAAAAATAGCCTTGAACCACTTTGTTAGTGGAAGTTTTGATGACTCGAATATTGTACCCTTCGTGAGACTGAACTGCTTTCTACATTTGGAGCATTTCCATACATTTCTACTTGTAAGGAAGTAATTCAAATGGTTATTACCGCATTTATTGCAGGTAGGTCGTCCATCCCATCTTTGTTGAATAAGGAATTCTCTGCATTTTTCTTCTGTGTTAAATCGACTATCGTGTGATTGTAATCCATATTTTTTCATGTCTAATAGTTTTTAGTTTAGGTGAACAATTACTTGAGCTTTAGTATTGAGGATGTCAATGAGCATCATCTCAGTTTTGAAGGTTGGGAGATTGCTCTCAATTTCTGGCTGATCATTTAGCTCTAGGTATTCATTCTCTAGGCTTCCGAAGCTAACTTCTCTAAGTCCGCTCTCTCGTAGGATTGAAAAGATTATATCGCCTTTCTCCTCTTCCTCAATTGACTCATCTCGAACGACCTCTACTATTGCCCTGAGAGCCTTGAAGTCTTCCTGCTCTTGATTCACCCAGTAGACGATCAAGCTTATTATGTCGTAGTAATCCATTGCTTCTCTTTTTATTTCAATACAAGGCATAGGAGTCTCACAAGTCCCCACAAGTGGACCTCCTAGAACCTGCTTCAGATCAAATAGCCCAAAGGTTCGTGACTATGTAATTTTGAATGAGGTTAGAGCGATTGCTCTATGCCTTGTATTGAATGTTAAACAATATTATCCTGCCTTTGGAAGTTCAAGCATCGGAATGTCTTGGATAGCACCTGAAATACCCTTGATGTTTCCGTAAAAGTCAATTGTACTGGATAGAACTTGCTCAAGATGCTTCGCTCTTTTCTTCCATAGTAGCTGCATCTTTCGTTGCTCGTCATGATGACTATCCTGTAGTTGCTTGAAGCCCTCCAAAATTGACTCGAAGGTATTCTTGAATTCCTCTGAGGTGAGATAGTCATACAGAAGACTCATCTTGTCCTGCTTGCCAGTTTGACTAATAATCACAGAGTAAGTCTTTAGAAGACCATACCTGAGCAAAAGTGGCAGGTCTTTGGCATTTTGAAGGGTTGTTACCCAAACCCCGTCAATAAGTCCGTACTTCCCCTCAAATCCCTTGGGAAGAGTCTTAGTTACAATAACCATGATGTCTGCCTTTGACTTCAGATTATCTTGCTTAAGTTTCTTAATGAAACTGCTACTCCAGGTCTTTGTGTTCTTCGACTCATATAGAATGCTTCCAGCAATAGCTCCAGACTGTGTTATAACCGTTTGAATACAATCGGCTCCGTTTGCTCCTTTCTTGATTTCTTCGATCAAGTCAACGCTATGTGTTTCTCGAAGCATATCCTCAAGAACGAGCTCTTGAGCCTCACCCTGAAGTTGCATTGATCCTTGTTCAATTCGCTTCTGAGCATCTGCAAGCTTATTCTTGAGTGAGTCAATGATATTTTCCTTCTCCTTGATCTTAAGGAAACTCTCCATTTGTAATTCTTCTTTAACGGAAGATTTCATGGATTCAAGGCGTTCACTCAACTCCTGTTCCATCTTAAGATGAATTTTGGCTTCCTTCTCTTCATATTCACGAGAAAGCCTAGCGAGTTTCGCCTTCGTCTGGTTTAGTTCAATGAGTTGACTGCTTTTCTTGCGTAGTTCATCTTCTAATTCGGCAAGTTGAGCCTCCTTCTCTCGCTGGATTTCGTCTCGAATAGATTCCTTTAGAGCAGTTTCTCTATCTTGAAGTTGAGTCTTAACTCTTTTGCTAATGATAGAGTCTAAGTCCTCTTTTTCCTGCTCGAAAGATTGTTGAAGTTGACTCAGCTCCTTCTTCTGATTCTTAAGTTCGGTTTCTCTTCTTTCAAGTTCAGCTTGAAGGTCCAATCTAATAGACTCTTGGAACTGACTTACAATTGCCTGATCAAGATCAAACTGTGTTTTGCAATTACTGCATGTGATTTTTAAATTTTGAGTTTTCATGGTTTCTAAAAGTTTAAGTTAAACATCGCCTAGTCTTCTCATGGACTAGGACATTTTTCTTTAAAAAAGTTGTTGTTTAACCTGCTTCACGAACCAGAAGAAGGTGAATCTGTTGGCGGTGGGGAATGCTTTTCAGCGATGCCAACAATTATGTATACGAAAGTTTTAAAATAAATGTTGCAGAAACGCAACAATATATTTTTGTTTACGTATTAAAAAGTAGATGAATAGGGAGATATGAGAGACAAATTATTTTTAAAGAAATTAGGGAAAAGAATTGCTGAAGAGCGCAAAAAGCATGGATGGACGCAAGAAAAATTTGCTGAATTATCTGGAATTGAGAGAAGTTCTCTTGCAAGGATTGAATCAGGCGGAGTTAATAGTACAATTAATAAACTCAGACAAATAGCTAAGGCCCTTGACATTGAAATAGGTGAATTAGTAACTTTATAGTTATGGGAGATTTAGAGAAAAATGGTAACGCTGAGAGTATTGTAGTTCACACGGCTGAGGAGTTTCAAAAACTAGCGCTAAGTTTTATTCCTGGTGGAGCCGTTCTTGACTCAGTATTGAATTACCGAGCAAATCTTAAGCAAAAGAGAGTTATTGCTTTTTCGGAAAGCTTAAGAAATGTTCTTGAACAAAATGCGGGAAGAGAACTTCAGGCAGAAGACTTTACCAATGAGGATTTCATTGATGTCATGGAACTTGTCATGTCAAAGGTTCATTCAACAAAATCAAATTACAAATTAGAAAGATTTAGAAATATATTACTCAAGCAGATTGTTGCCCCTATTGAGTTTCATGAAACAATTAATTACGTAAGAATTCTTGATGATCTTCAGGAAATTGATCTCTATATCCTATCAGAAATGAGAAACAGTGAATCCATGAAATCACATATGGGTATTTATAAAATGTTCTCAGGAGAGAATGAATTAGTTGAAAAAGAGAAATTTATTCAACTCAATATTGGAGGAAACGAAATTGAATTAACTTATGGCGATATTGAGTTTTACATTAACAGATTAACGTCACAAGGGCTTTTTAAATTACTAACGAGACATATGTCTGGACGTGGGAAGTCCGTACGAAGTCGTGAAATGGTGGTTGTATCCAGTATGGGGAATCGTTTTTTAGATTTTGTTGAGTTCTCAAATTCATGAAACGCAAGGCTTAGCACCAAGTCTTAAGAGTCCTAATTCAGTGCTAATCTACTGTGAGAAGTTAATCTCAAAGATCATCTTATCTCCAAATGGCATGAAATAGTAGTTATATCCATTTGTCCCTATTGTATTATCAATATAAGACGTATTCCAATTCATTGAAATATTCTCTACACTCTGTGAATACCAAAGGGCTGGAGAATTACTCCCGTCAAAATCATTCGGAGTCAACTTCACGAATCCAGTGATATTAGCTACAAGAGAGTCGTTAACCGCATCCCTGAACTCGATGTTATAAGTTTGATTGAGATTAACAGGTACACTTAATGCACTTGGAAATGTTCCCGTTGCCTCTAGCTCAACTCCTATAGATTCCTCATTAATGTTTACCATGTAGTTGGATAAATTACCCTTGAGCTGATTATCAACATAAAGGTCGAGATTAGTGTAGTTGTTTTCTCCAGAGTAATCACCGATAACAAATTCAATTGAATATTCTGTCGTTGCCGTTGTTTGCTCCATGGGTTCTTCAACTTCCTTCTTGCAGGAAATTAAATTAACCGATAGAACAACCAGGACAATTGATGTGAATGATATACGTCTCATGATGTTTTCTATTTTACGATATATACTTTTTCAGTGAATCCACTCTCGTAGACCCTCAATACCAGTCCATTGGGATCGCTAACTTCTTGTCCCATGAGGTTATAGAACTTATGAGGTTCTTCTCCTGAGATTATTTTTGGCTTATCAAGCCCAACCCATCCACTTGTCGAGCAACTACAAGAATTATTATTTGGGTTGCATGCATACCCCTCAATAGTTATAATTGATCCTTCATATCTGACGTAGAGGAAGCCACATCGAATTCCTAATCCACCTTCAAATTCAAAAGGATACTTATAGTAGCCATCTGATGGGTTGTTGCAGTTTGAAGAATAGAGGTATCCGTTAATCCCAGATGATCCAAAGCCTTGAGAGCATGCATTCCAGAAGTTACATCCATCAGTCTCTATTCCCTGATGAAGAGTTGAACTAAGAAGAAGAGCTTCAATAACTGTTTCAATACCTGCTTGATGATTCGACCATGATGTTAATCTAAGATCATTGATTCCGTCTTGATCTATATCAAACTCTAAGGTGTCAGTATCTCCATCAATCATTATGATTGACTGATCTATTTCCCAGTCTATTTCAACATAGGATAATTGTGCAAATACCGAGGTGCTTGTAAGTGAAAGAATGAGGATGTATAAGTACTTCATAATTAGGGTTATTTGTGCAAACACACAAAATTAGGTTATACGTTCGTATAACTATACGAAAGAATAATATTCTGACCTTGGTTTTATGACAGATGAAAGGTTTATAAAACTCCTTGGCAAATCCATTGCTGACAACAGAAAACAACGTAATCTGAGTCAATTAGACTTATGTTCTGAAATCGGAATGGAAAAGACTAACCTTTCTGCTATTGAGAATGGACGAAAGAATATCTCATCAACAACCTTAAGAAGAATTGCCGATGGACTTAAGTGTGATATAGGTGATCTCTTTAAATTTTATTCTAAAGATTGAAAGGTTGAGTTAGCTTCCTGAAATAGTTTGGAAGAGTCATTTTTTTCATAAGAATCAATTATAAAAGAATTCTTGTGAAGCTCTAAAAGTCTTTTCGCTTGTTTTGATTCAAGCCTTTCATAAGGTTGGTTTTTTAAAGTGCTGAAATAATAAGTATGCTTTTGATCTAAAACATCTACCCAGTCAATTTTGATTACGTGAAAGACATCAAAGTCCCATAAATAAGCTTCAGGGTTTCTTCGTACACCATCTATCAATGAAGCCATATTTTTGCAGTTGTGAGAACGAAGGTACTCCTCTAATGCTCCTGTTTCTTCTTGTGTGATTGCACCTGAAGTATAGTAATTCCTAATAGGAAGAACCGTTTCTAACTCTAATTCATTCTTAATCTGGAGATAACTGAATATTTCAATTTTCTTTTCATTGATCGCATATCCGTTGTTTTGAATCTGAATGGTTTCAGTAATGCAAAATCCAGAGCTATCTTTTTTGGAGACATACTCTACAATCTGAAACCTTGGGCTATGCTCATATTCAAAAATTTTGTTCTGAAGCGCGATGTTTTCTTGTTGCTTCTCTTCTATTTCAAGAAGTCTTTCAGAGATAGCCGTCTGTCTGATCATGAAAAAAGTTCCTAGTCCAATCACCACCGTGACTTCCAAAAATAGTCTCATAAGACCTAATGGGTCATTTTTCCATAGCTTTTTAATATGCTTTCCTAGCCTTTTGAACATTCATCAAAGTTAGTCGAAAGGAATGTGATTTGACGAAATTTTGCAATTCTATGGTTATAATAACAGATAGTAATCAGAAAATTATGTATCCAGTAATTCAGACTTTAGCACCTCCAGAATTCTCCAGAATCAATGGAGATTTCAATCAAAAATGATTTTGACTTTTTTAGTGTGTTCCCAAGTGATGAGGCTTGCATACAGTATCTTGAGCATAAGAGGTGGAATGGTAAACCCAAGTGTCCTTCTTGCGGGAATAGCAAAGACAACTGGTTTATTACTACAAGAAAGGTTTATAAGTGTTCTGACTGTCGCAAGCAATTCTCAGTCATTCAAGGCACAATTTTTCAAAGTTCAAAAATTGGACTTAGAAGTTGGTTCTATAGCATTTTCCTATTGACAACATATCCAGGGTATCCCTCAACTAGACTAGCCAAGAGAATTGGAGTTCAACAGCGAACAGCATGGCTCATGCTTCAGAAAATTCGAGAAACAATGAGAGATGAAAATAGTAAGAAGGTTCTCTCTGGAATTGTAGAATGCGATGAAGCGTACTTAGGTTCAAAGCCTAGACGTGACCTTCGTCTACAAAAACGAATGACTGAGTACAAAAGAGACAATGATAGAGAGTACGAGCACCTTAAGGCTGCTTTCGGAATAATAGATAGGTACTCAAGTCAGATTGTTATTAGAAAGTTCGGATGGAATAGAAATTGTCTTACAACGGATATTGCCTTGCACTTACTTAAAAAGCATGTGACAACAATTTCTACAGTGAATACAGATGAACACCCCTCATATTTTCGTATTCCTCAACACTTCCACAGTCACCACGTAATTCGTAAGAACCGCTTCGTAAATAGAACCAGAAAAAATGGAACCACTTACAAAACTAGAGTTACAAGCTACGTCGATGGGAAAACACATGTGAACGGTATTGAAAATGTATGGAAACACCTTCAGGATATGGAGAAAGCAGTTTATAAGCAATTCTCATACAAGCATGCACAAAGGTATTTTGATGAATTTTCGTTCAGGTGGAACCGCAGAACGGCTTCATTTGGAAACCTACTAGTAGAGGTCATTGATAATGCTCTTGACAAGGTGATTACATACGGGGAACTTGCTAAGTGGAACAATGAGGTTCAAACGAATGCCTGGCTCAATTGAGCCACTTACTCTCGTTACTTTTGTTGTGAGCTTCAATGCTTCTTAATTCTGCCTGAATTGAATCAATAAGCTCTGACATACTCTTCATTAATCCCTCGGCTGGAAGATCACTGGAATTAATCAATAGTTGAAGCTCATGCAGAAAATTGTTGTAAGCTGTTGCTGTTGCTCGATAGTGAGATGCTCTTAAGAAAACAGTCTCAAGATCGTGCTCATATGGAATAAATCCTTTCTCGCCCTTTTCTGGCAGGGGATGACCGAAAAATGTCTTCCTTATTTCCTCTCTAACTATTTGACGTATATCCTTCATTTACATAAATAGAGGAGAAAAAATCGTCTCCAAAAAGATTGGAATATATTACATCTTCCAATCTTTTTGCGTTACTAAATTCTTATTCTAACATTTACCTTAAAACATTTAAAATATGAGTATAGATGAAATAATCAATAAGTTAAAATCATTAGACCTTTCGACATATCCGAAAGAAGAAATAGAAGCCTTATTCAATCAGTTAGGAATGATAGGATCAATAGTAGTGACTTACCATAAAGGTAAGTCCGTGATAAGAGCACGCCCAAATTATGATGGCGAGCATTTTACGGAGAAATCACAATTATCCTTTAAGCCACCGCGATTTAACACAACATACCAAAGGGCAAGCACACCAAATACAACTATGTTTTACGCTACTTCAATACCAGATAAAATTAAAGATGGAGAATTAGATAATGCAAGAGTAATTGGTGTTGCAGAAACTATTCCGTTGTTACGTGATAAAGAACGATCAGGATACCAAAAGATTTCTTTTGGCAGATGGGTTGTGGAAGAAGATATAGACCTAGTTGCTATTGTTCATAAGGAATCCTATTTGAAGGAGAGCAGTTATACCCGTGAATTGAAAGAAGCATATGATGAATTTTCAGTGCAAGCCCCTAAGGAGATAATGGAGAAGTCCCTTAAGTTTCATACGTATCTGGCCGATGAGTTCTCTAAAGAAGAAATTAATGAAGACTATGATTACATGATTTCCGCTATCTTTTCTGAGCTTATTACTAAGAGAGGATTTGATGGAGTAATTTATCCTAGTGTTCGTGCTGGGGGCAAAGGGTTTAACATTGCTATAACTCCTGAAGCAACAAAGAAATTGAAACTCAGAGTTGCTGGAGAAAGTACTGTCTATAAGAGAAAGGAAGAAGTCTTTGTGGGGAATGACGCTATTGTCGAACTCAATGGTGATGAAGAAGAATTCCAAATGAACGAACTCAATGGATTTAAAACGGAGATACTTGAGAAGCTTAATGTGCAATCAATGGATGAATTAAATGATGATGACTAAAAACAGTTGATATTAGCTCCCAATAATCTTACTTTTAATAAAATTGAATTGATGAAGAATAAGAGAGCTGAAGGACTAGAAAAAGTTGAATTGATGTTCGATACTTTACTAATTCAAACAGTAAAGAGAGATATAACATACGAAGAGTTTGTTGAAATCAACGCTAGAGAAGAATTCTACGGTGAATTTGAGCAGCTGAACTCATGGAAAAGACAGTTTGGATATAAGTTCAATATATACAATGATCATCTAATAGATGGTAAGAAACACTTTCACTTAGATCATAAGGAGAAGAATATTCACCTGAAATTAGACTTTGAAGGAAATATTCTTGAGGATAAAGGGAAGAATCGAATTGACAAAAAAGTACATAAAGTCTTAAAGAAATTTCTATTACAACCCAATATTATTGAGGAATGGAATGTTCTATATGACAAGCACAATAAAGAAGAGTAATGGAAGCAGCAATTGGGTTTTCTCCAGAAGGAGTTTTTAAAAAAAGCTAACCGATAAAGTTCATACCGGATTGAATGTGTATGAAATTGTGGATGGGCAAATTACTGGGATGTCATTCGTTAAGAATCCAGCAAATGAAACCAAGGCTCAGATAATTTCTGATAAAGAGAGAATCATAGGAGGTGTGATTCTTACACCAGATAAACTCATATATAGAATAAACCCAATTACTGGAGAAGAGTTCTATATCTATTTCACAAAGGAGTCTATTAATAAGCTATTCATAAAGTACAGAAAGGAAAACTGGACACAAGATGAATATCTTTCCTTGGTCAAATTATACGCAGAAGGTTTCTCAGAAAATGAAATTGGAATAAAGCTCAGAAGAACTCAAGACGATATTACAGATAAAATTCAGGAAGGAGGAGTGTTATTTAGAAATATGATCATAGTCATTATGGCTCAGAATAACAAAACAACCAGAGATATTGCAAGAAGACTAGAACTTCCCCATTCAGAACTGATGAAAGTATTAACTGAAATTGGCGGAGAGTTGAAAGAAAAAAAGGGTTGATCAGAAAAACTGAAGCACCGTCAAATTGGCGGTGCTTCAATCTTAAAAAAGTGCTGGGTGTGTTTAATACATAATTCCCGATTCAAGGGAGAAATAGCCAACATTTAGGTTTTGATCAACAAAATCATCGGCTAAGGCATAACTAAAATGTGATTTCCCTGCCCCAGAGTCTCCAGTGAGAGCAACAGCGCATTTATTTCGTTCCATCTTACCACAAAAACGACCGAGTGCGCCATTTAACTGAACCGCGTTAAAATTGATGTCGGCAATTTCTCGCCCCGTATATGCTTTCGCGCTTGAAACAGCTTTTAGTTTTGTCGGGTGCTTATAGGATGGAATTACTGGAATTCTTTCCAAGTCAATCTCAGATAGTTTATCTAGTTCTTGTTTTAGTTCCGATAAAGTGTGTCTGGATTTCTTCAACCTAGCTTCAACTTCTTTTTCTTCTTCCGATTTATCTTTGTTCAGCGATTGAAGCCCTTTTATTAGACTTTCAATTTCAAGTAAATTAAGTCGATCTTTAAATGATTCGATTTGCTCTTTAAAATGTTGACGGTATTGATTTAATAAATTGAACTTTTCGTCACGAGTTCCATATCGAAAGATTGACAAATAATGATCAAACTTGTCTGCATCCTTTTCAAAATGAGTTTTAAGAAAAAGGAATAGTGCTTTATCAGAGAACGCAAGTGTTTCATTGTATTCAATCAAATCAAGTTTTAATTTTTCCTTTTCAAGTTCAATTGATGCAATTCTCTTTTTGAGTTTTCCCGATGCTTCAACCAAAACACCATTCCAATGCTCAATGATATTTTCTTCATTTTTAATCGCTCGCTCGCATTGCGCGATAAGATCAAGAATTTTCTTTCTTCGCTTGTAGTGTTTTTGCTTGCAATTGCCGTTGCAGAAACGCGCATCTTCACGTTTCGTGAATAGTTCCGTTCCACATTGCTTACAATTCATTTCGCCGCCGTTTTAATTAATACGTTTTCATTGCCTGAATTATTTCGTTCGATCTCCAATACCAATTCGTGAATTTTCTCTAATTCAGCATAATTGGGGTTCGAGAACGCTCCCCCTCTCTCCGCAACAAAAAGCCGTAAGGTTCTTCGCAGAAGAATCGGCTTTATGTTGCAAGGTTTCCCATCTGGGATCATGTAGCGAAGCGGAATGAATCCTTTTTAAGTTGGAGTCATGGAAAAAGCCGTAAGGTTCTTCGCAGAAGAATCGGCTTTATGTTTCAAGGTTCCCCATCTGGGATCATGTAGCGGAGCGGAATGAATCCCTTTTCAAGTTGGAG
>JABXHO010000009.1 GCA_013373595.1 Flavobacteriales bacterium
CAATCGTATAATGACTTCCTGAAAACACACCCGAATTCGGTATATGCAGAAAGAGCCGTGGCCATCCGAGATTCCATTGCATTTTTTGATGCTGTGATGGAAAATACGACGAAGAGCTATCAATCGTTCATGGACAATTATCCAGAGAGCGCCTATTTCGAGATCGCGAAAGATAATTTCTATCAGGTACAGTTCAGTGAAATAACGGGAGATGGCACTTTGGCATCGTACCTCGAATTTTTGGAATTGAACCCAACGAGCCCACTTCGTCCAGCTGCGGAAAAGAGAATATATGAAATCGTTACGGAGGAAAAAACGCCAGAGGCTTTCGCGATTTTCATTCGAACCTATCCAAAAAACGTAATGGTTGAAACGGCATGGGAACAACTGTATCAGTCATCATTGGATACGTACGATAAATCTGCTTTGGTGCAATTCAGAGAGAAATATCCCGATTATCCGTTTCAAGAGGAATTAAACCAAGAAATTGCCTTCATCGATTCTGTGTTTCTTCCCATTATGGTGGATCAAAAATTCGGTTTCATGAACACTGCAGGGATTACACTTATTCCTGCAGAATACGATCAGGTTTCGAAATTCAGTGAAGGACTTTCGGTTGTAGCAAAAGATGGGAAATACGGCGTTATTGATAAATTCAACACCGTACGAATTCCCTTTGAGTTTGATGCGATTACAGAGTTTGTGAGAGGACGAGCAATTGTGGAAAAAGATGGTTTGGTTGGAATGATTCATCGAAATGGAAGTTTCGTTTTTGAATGTAAGTTCGATGACATGGGAACCTTATCGGATGGATTGATCTACGCAAGTGACGGTGAAAAATTCGGTTATTTTGATGCAACTGGATTTCAGCGAATCCCTATGAAATTTACGGATGCCTACGATTTCTCCAATGGCATTGCACAAGTAGAAGTAGATGGACTGATGGCGTACATTGACATCTATGGCGTTTACGTTGTTCCTCCAGCTTTCGAGGAGATCCGACCGTTTTCTGATTCATTGTATGTTTACGAGAATGACGGAATGTACGGTTTCATGAATCGTCTAGGGAAACCGGTAACGGAAGCTGATTATGATAATATCGGTGAACTCCGTGATGGTTTTGCTGTTGCTGCGATTGATGGCGAGCTCGTTTACCTCAACGAGAATGGGCAAGTGGTTATTCAAAATGACTTGGAAGAGTTTCCCAATTTTCTTTCGAGAGCAGAATTTGTCAATGGCGAAGCAGTCGCGATGAAGGAAGGACTGTATGGTAAAATTGACCAGAAGGGACGAAAGGTCATCGATTTTAAATACGAAAACCTTGGGGAAGGTGCTTTTGTTTTTCCATTCAAGAAGAAAGGACAATGGGGAATCATGAATGCAGCGCAAAAAGTGATTATTCCTGCGAAATATGCTTCGCTGATCGTGTATGATGACAAGTATGTAGTCGTCGATTCTGAATTTGGAGAGGGAGTACTCGACTTAAATGGTGAAGAAATCATTCCAATGAACTTTGCGAGTATCGAATACTTGTCCAATGATTTATTCCTTGTTGAAAGTGAAACGGGATATGGTGTTTTGCGTAAAAGTGAATTAATCGTGCCATTGGAGTTCGATTCAATACAATGGTTCGGTAAAGATTATCTACTTTTAGTAAAGTCGGATCGTTGGTCCTATTTAGAACTGGAATCGGGCAAGCTAATAGAAATGCAAACAGAAACGGGTGAGTGAATTTTTCGACATGCTGGAAAAGTACAAGTTCGGCTTGATAGCTGCTCTTGCTGCCTATGTTGTGATTTTTGCTTATTTCCAACTCGGAACATATACAGAGCTTGCGACGCCGTATGAACCTTTTCCAGAAGGTCCAAGATTGGAGATTCCCGAAGATGAAATCGAATTGAAAGCCGAGAACATCAAAGTGCCTGCGAATTTTAACCCAAGTGACGTCAAGAATACGGCACGTGATGCAAACGATAAGCGTTCTCGCTCGGAAGATGATTACTCGGTAAGTGAATCGAGTGGAGAGCTAAGTGCCGAAGAGTATGAGAAAAAGCTGTTCGAAGAGGCGGGAGGAACGAAGACAAGAGCGGAGATCCGAAAGCAGATGGAGGATTGGAAAAAGCAGCAGGAAAAGCAAAAATCAGATTCGAAATCATCTACGACTAATAAACAATCAACAAGCGGGACGAATAATGCCGCAGTTGGCAATGTGATGGTTGAATTTAGTGTTCCCAATCACACAGCACACCAAGGAAATGATTACTACGTGCGAAATCCTGGGTACAAATGCGGAGAAGGATCGTCGGGAACGGTGGTTGTGCTCGTTAAAGTGGATCAAGCAGGAAACGTACTTTCAGCTCAATACGATGCTTCACAAAGTCGCGGAAATATTACGCCATGTATGATTTCTGAAGCGGAAAAATACGCGTTGATTTCTCGTTTTAATTATTCGTCAAAAGCTGCGAAATCACAATCTGGTTGGATTTCGTATACGTTCATATCTCAATAAACCAATCCTATGAAAAAGTTCATTTTCTTCTGCCTTTTATTCGTTTCAAGTGTGAACTACGCTCAAGTAATTAGTGGCCCAGTGAAGGACGTAGGGAGAAAAATGACGGGAGAACCAAGCTTTATCATTGAAGGAATGAAGGATGGATGGGCAAAGTATGATCTGTCTGTTGATATCAATGGGAAAGTGACAAGCGTGGCGATGGTCGAAACAAACCTGAAAAGTACACCCGCCAAAACAATGTTGCGTAACCACGTAAAGAAATACACATTCGAGCCAGGGACATACTATCCGAAATACCATCACGTAGTGGTAAAAGTAACCATGTTGAAGGGCGATATGGGAGATCCTCAAATTGAACTGGATTAAGATTGATGGGTTGCCTTGTTGAAGGTAAGTGTTTTATCTATTCTTGTAATCGTACCTAGAATTCTTAACGTCGTTTCGAAATCCGCTAAAACGGTTTAACCCTCTTTTTATTCGTAACTTTGCAGTACTCCTAAAAAGTTAGATTAATGAGGTATTTCTTGTTTGTGACATTTCTTTTTATCCTTCATCTGAAGGCTGATGCGCAATGTGCGAACCCAACGGTGATGCTAGATGAACCGTTCAATTCTGATCCAATTACAGGTGCAGTTACAGCGAATATTTATGGAAGCGGCTTTTGGAACAATGCATCCTATACGCTTAGTGGACAGGGACATGGATGGTTCAATGTTGTGAATGGGGTGAGCAATGTGGATGTGTACGATCGTCAGGTGAACGGTTTCTGTATCGATTCCGCCGTTACGGTTACATTTTGGACACGTCACTCTTTTGGGAATACCAATGTGACATACAGTGTCATCGATGATGCGAACTCTGTTTTGGCTACAACTACATTGAATCTAACAACGGTTTATCAGCAAGTCACATTCAACTTTACTGCAACAACACCAGGACTAAGATTTGTGATTCATTGCAATTCTACGGGAGGAAATGGTGTCGATATTTGTGTTGAAGATTTATTAATCACGCACTGTGCAAACCCTCCATCTGAAGATCATGTATATGGCATTTGCTCACCGAGTGGAACCGTCGATTTATTCTCCTTTTTCTCGAATAATATTGATCCTGGAGGAACGTGGTCGGGACCTTCAGCGCTGTCAAATGGACACCTAGGAACCTTCGATCCTTCAACGAATACACAAGGCGTTTACCAGTATTCTGTACCGAGTAATTGTGGAGTAGGGGTGTCATCTGTAGAAATTGAAATAATGCCTGATGTCGACTTAGGAAACGACACAACGCTTTGCGCGGGAAGTTCGATTGTATTGGACGCAGGAGCAGGATTCGACGAGTATTTGTGGTCGAACATGGCAACTACACAAACAATTAACGTGGCGACGGCAGGAACGTATTCCGTTCAAGTGTCTTCTTCATTAGGGAATTTGATTTCAGATCCTGGCTTCGAAAGCAATTCACCGTTTTACACAGATTACGCGGTGGGTACAGGTGGATCATGGGGACTCGTATCGAACCCCGGAACGTACGCTGTAGCAACATCACCAAATTTAGCACACAATAATTTCGCTTCATTTCCTGACCACACAACTTCGGGACCTGGAAATATGTTGGTTGTGAATGGTTCTTCTGTTCCAGGGACAAACGTGTGGTGCCAAGATGTCTTGGTGACGCCCAATACAGACTATATGTTTTCTGCATGGGTCGCAACCCCTGTGAATCCATCCAATGTGGCAAATCTTCAATTTTATGTGGACGGCCTACCGATTGGATCTGTTTTCAATGCACCGACGGTTATAGGGCAGTGGCAACAGTATTCGGACACATGGAATTCGGGCGGAAATACGAGCATTACCATTTGTATAGTCAATCAAAATACGACAGGTGGAGGAAATGATTTCTGTTTAGATGACTTGATGTTTGCCCCAGTTTGTACAAAATCAGATGATATTCAAATCAGTATCGAAACGCCTTCTCAAGTGGTATCTACCGTAAATCCTACGTGTAACGGAGATGCGGATGGAGAAATCCATGTAGACAATAATTTAGCGGTTGAATATAGTTTTGATGGGGGAACTACTTGGCAGGCAGATTCATTTCTGCTGAATGTTTCGGCAGGATCATATTCTGCTTGTTCACGAACGGCCTTGGGGTGTGTCTTGTGCGAAACGGTCACTATTGTCGATCCAGCCCAAGTACTATTGACTGTTTCCAGTGATACGACTATCTGTGAAAATGGAACTGCTCAACTTTCAGCTTCAGCAACGGGTGGAACAACATGGGATTTTTATTGGTCGCACACCACCGATTTAAACGGAAATCAATCTGTTTCTCCTCTGGTGAACACAACTTACACGGTATATGCGCAAAATGAAAATGGATGTGAATCCTTACCTCTCGATATCGATGTTTCCTTACATCCTCCGTTATCTGGTACCATTTCCATTTTTGACTCCATTTGCCCTGGATTCTCAAGTGATTTATCCGCAACAGCGAGTGGAGGAATTGGAGCACCATATACGTTTACATGGAGCACAGGTGATGTCTTTACGGGGAATGGAGTAGATCAAATAACTGTATCGCCAGGCGCGAGTTCCGATTACACGGTAACTATCTCGGATGGCTGCGAGTCAACACCAGTCGATTTATTGACCAATGTGTACGTGGCGCCCTTGCCCGTTCCGTCAGTTAATGTACTCAATCCAAATCAGTGCGAGCCTGCTCAGTTCCAAATTGTCAATACCACGCCGAATACCTTGTATAGTTATTGGTTGGTGGACGGAAATCAGCAGTTCGTGAATCAGAATACGATTGTTACGTGGGATATGTATGCAGGAAGCTACGATCTTCAACTGGTGATCACTTCTACGGATGGCTGTGTCGATTCTGCAACTTTTACGGATCTATTGGTAGTTGACCCATTGCCCGAAGCGAATTTCGGTTATTCGCCGAACCCAGTGTTGATGTTCAATACAGAAGTAAACTTCACGAACCTTTCGTACAATGGATCGACCTACGAATGGTTTTTTGAAGAGGGAAATCCATCTTTTTCTACAGACGAAAATCCAACAGTGATGTTCCCTGACGGAGTGGATGGAGAATACGATGTTACGTTGATCACTACGTCCGACCTTGGATGCACGGATACAATCACAATTCCACTGGTAGTACTCCCCGAGGTACTCATGTACGCGCCAAATGCATTTACCCCCGATGGCGATGAACACAACCAGAACTGGCGCATTCATATCGTTGGAATCGATGTGTACGATTTTCAATTACAGCTGTACGATCGTTGGGGTGAGCTCATTTGGGAAAGTCGCGATCCTGAAGAAGGATGGGACGGAACATTCAAAGGACAACCCTGTCAGGTGGGAACGTATACTTGGGTTGTACGCGCGAAAGATTTGCTCAACGACGGTCAGTATGTTTATAATGGACATGTGACTTTGTTGAGGTAGAAGATACAGATACAATCAAATATATTGCAGGAAGAGTGACAATTGTAAGGAACCTTTTTTTGACATCAGTGTAATGTTGAAGGGAGTATACCTGTAAAGAATGTTCGTCAACAATCGATTAATTTCTGCGTTCAAGCTGAGTTTTGCAGCTTTGAGAGGTTTTGTGGTGTTATCACTAATGGTAATGAAGTAAACGAAAAAGAGGCTGTCCTGATTTGGACAGCCTCTTGTTTTTATTAGACGGGAATTGTTCCTTAAAACTATCTCGATACTACGATACGCTTGACACTTTTCGTTCCATCTTTGAAATGAACGGAAAGAATATAAACGCCCGTTTTTGGATCATTTAAAGCTATATGAATATTGCCGGCATGATCACTCTGTTCAAAAGAAACGTACTCTCCAACCATGTTTGTCATGATGAGCTGTTCTACTTCCTGCCCATTCGATATTTTGATGTCGAAGCTACCCTGACTTGGGTTTGGGAAGAGTTCAACAAAGTCCATAGATTGGGGAGCGATATCTTCAATACTCGGTATATACGAATCAATATCGGCATTTTTCCAGCCTTCACTTGTTCCCGCGGTGTTACACCCATGAATAAAAGCCAATGCATATCTATCCACAGTGGAAGAGCCAGACGCAATAAATCCTGGCTCCCAAGTTACCGATTCCGTCCCACGAAAAATGGTTGGTTCACCTGACTGAATTGCATTACTGTTTGCTACGACTTCTGATCCGAAGTAAAAGTCAGCTGGAATTGGTGATCCCAAAGTAACAGGGTTGGTAACCGTTGGGCACATCAATGGAGATTTCCAAATACCTCTTCCGTATAACCCGACACGTATGGTATTCTCCATATAATTGATCTCTAGTTGACGTGTAGTTAAGCGAGGTAAATCTTGGTCCAAATATTCGACCCATTGTGAGTCATCTTTCGTACGATAGTAGATTTTTCCAGTTTTTGTTCCGACATACAATCCGTCATTACTAGCATTATCCATTATCATCGTACTCATAACTTCATTGGTAGGAATACCTTCACTATAGTTAGACCAATTCGTCCCATCGTATTTCATCACTTTAACAGCTTCATTACCCGAGCCTGGAAGTTCTACAAGTACGTATACAACATTTCTGTCCCAGGGACTGGTCTCTATTAAGTGAAGCTTGACTTCAAAAATATTCGACGTTGGATCATATAGGTCTGTCTGCAAATCAGTGCACGTAGAACAGTTATTCAATCCAGAAAGGTTATCCCAGACATTTAGAGTTAAATTCGCCCATTGTGGATCGCCACCAGAAGTAGTATGCTCGTAATGCCCTTCCCAACAATTATCAAGATTATCACCAATATACTTAATGACTAGGGGAGCATTCCCTTTACTACCTTGATTTCCTCTAGCTCCTTCTGTTGTGAAATACATAGCATTTGCAGTTTGTTGAGAGAAAGACATAGCCATAATTGCCGACCAGTTACTAGTCCATTCACCAGTAGTAGGAGTTAACTTTCCTAAATCAACTTTACGCACAAAGTAATATTTATCAGGATCGGTTTGATCATCAGATTTGGCCATTTGCATTACTCCCCAACGGTGCTTTGCATGAAAAATGCGACCTGGACGAAAAGGGTCCTGAAAATACAACCGTGGTGTAAAACCGAGCAGGTTAGTTCCTAGGTCATCACTATAATCCCCTTTAAAGGGAGAGGTGGTAAGTGGTCTAAGAAATTTACTAGAGTTGGTTAAGTCAGTTGCACCACCATCTTCGGAAATATGGTAATTCGGACTGCTTCCATATGATGAATGATCAAAGATGACAAAATCATCATTGAATCGGTCAAACCACCCACCATCATTCTCCCAAGTACTTCGTGTGTATCGATTTCTTCCTTCAGTTGCATCAAAGAAGTCTGTGTAAGTGATATCCTGACCTCCAATCACATAATAGTTTGGGTTTGTTGCAGCGCCTGAAAAACCATTAACTAAGTTCACATGCAAACCATTATTTATTGTCTCAAAGTTGAATGAACCGGAAGAAGGAACTTCACATCTCCAAAGTCCTCCATCATTCGCAGCATAAAAATATTCAGTACCGCTTATCTCATAAATTTGATAATCGTGATGATCTGGGTGCATGTATGCCATAGAGGGACCATTCGTACCATCATTATTTTTCGAGAACATAGATAGAGAGCCAAATACGACAGTAGGGTACCCTGGTAATGCGACCATAGCAGTTCTTACAGGATGATATGAGTCGAAACAAGAATAATTCAAGGTTGCAATGTTTGTGTAAATTGAATAGACTCCTGCATTTTCTTCAATTCCATAAACGCTTAGGTCAGATGCATAACCACTAGCTGTGCTACACGTTACGTAATGACGTCTATACATTTTGAGGTACACTTGATTATCTGCGTGTCCCTTTGCTACAAATCCATGTTCAGCTGTATATGTATGGTTACCAGCTGGAATTGTAATAGCGACATTTGTATAATTGATTCCATCTGTAGAATTCTTAAAAATCAATGTGGAATTTATGTCGCTAATTGAGAAATCTCTCTCTTGTGATGAACCCGCTATCGTATAAACAGCTGTAGTTGGAGTGTCTTTAACTATTATCATGTTTTCTATCCAACCTGACTCTATTTTTGTCCAAGTAACTGAGGAAACATTTAATACTCCGCGATACAAACCACGCGTGGTACAGACATAGAATACATTCTGATTAAAAGGATCTACTTCAACGTCTGTAATAATAGCAGAAGTTCCTGCGGGGTGAGGGATTGCCGAAAATAAAGTCCATGAATCACTCGAAAAATTATACCGAGCAACTCTACCTGAAGTTCGCTTTTCATTGTAAAATGTACCAACGAGAATTTCATTGGTATTAATAAAAGCAATATCAGCAATACCTCCTGATAAGGCATCCGTTGAATTGATAGCAGTCCAATTATCTCCTCCATCGAATGATTCCCAAATACCTGCGAATTTTCCTCCAGTAAACATGTGTGTTTCAACGTTTGGATTTTGTCGAATCCAGTTAATTTGAGATGTGTGAAATAAATTCGGTTGTCCATTTACATCTTCCAAATTAGATGACATAGGGCCTACATGCTGCCAGTCCTGACTGAAAAGCGTGCAGGAAATCAACAACATCAGAAAGGTGACGAGCTGATTTGTGCTTAGCTTGTTATAGATCTTACTTCTCATCTTCTAGTTGTTTAATGCGTTCTTGAAGATTCTTGTTTTGTTCCGCCAATTCAATTGTGTAGAGAGTCAATTCTTCTATTTTCTCTAAAAGAGTAGCATCCATTTTTGATAGGTCGTAACCTTCATTATCAACCAATTCCTGTGCAGATGGTACTCCTGGAAGATGCTTATTTACTTCGACGAAGCGCTTCACTTCAGTAAGTGAGCGTAGCTCATAATCCGTTTCAAAAACATAATCGGCCCAATCGGTTGTGTTATACAATGCAACCTTCACCTTCTCCGTGAGAATTCCTTCCTGAACAAACAATTTATAACCATTTGGAGTTGAAACTAAGGAAGGGTCTCCAATGAGTGTTTTGCCATTTACAGTTAATGGAGCCGTTGGGTTATCAGTATTGACTCCGACATTTCCTGAGAGGTTTTCTATAAAGAGACAATAATTTTTTAACCCTCCAGTTGCCCCGTAAGGTTTCCAAAAATTTAAGCCATCTGTATGTGCTTCGATACCCCATTCACCATAGGCTGCACCACTTCCATTTCCAAATAAAAGAGATGAGCCAGCTCCGTTAATGAGTGTGAATCCATTGAGTTTGGTGTCAATATCCGAACCATTAACATCGGCAACTTCAAAACTCGATGATGGTGTAGTAGTGGCAATTCCTACCTTTCCATAGGTTCCAACTCCACTTCCGGCTCCAACGAATAGAGTAGGTAAGTTACTATTAAAGCCGACCATTAAGGAATTGGAAATATTGTTCTCAAGAGGATAGGTTGTGTTGTAGCCTACTCCAATGGCGAATGCCTTGGTAACGGTTGCTTTAGCATCTGTTCCAATTGCCAAAGTATTTGATCCTGTAGCTTTAGTTCTGGTTCCAATCGACGTGGAGAAACTTGCTGTTGCATCCGAATTGTATCCAAGTCCGATTGAATAACTTCCTGTAACATCTGTATCTCGGCCAAATCCGAACGAGTAGGTTCCTCCAACATTTGCATTGTATCCAAGCCCGACAGAATAGCTTCCTGAAACGTCTGAATTATAGCCTCCGCCAAAACTGCGAACTCCTGTTACATCACAGTTTGTACCGTAATAACTACCGTAGGTTCCGGCGTTGTTTCCTCCACCATTATACATGGTAGCAGAGTTTGTTTGAGAAAATGCAGATGGTAAAATGCATAGACTAGATAACACAACAAGGGTGTTTTTTTTGAAAATAGTTTTCATCGTGAATAATGATTATAGGGTTAAATTATTTGTCTTCACCTTTAAATGAAGTCAACCTAAGTTAAACAATGAGTGACGTTTTACGTCGAATAGATTCGAATAATGTTTTGTTATTGTTTAAATCCTACTTTCAGAAGGAGCCGTGCTATTTGAGCGTTCCTTACTTCAACTAATTCCGCTTTGAGAGACGCTCCAATTTGGTTGAATGTTGAGTTTTGTTTGTGGAGTTAAATGGTGATTTAACACGTGTCGACATGTTTCGGGGTAGGTTTTGGCTTGAATAGCTAAAAATCACTTAAAGTTGTTTTTTAAAGATTTAATTAACTTAAGATCATATCTCAGACATACTGTTTAAAGACAATAGCTATTGTTAACTCCAACTATTTTCAGTGAGCTTCAAATCATGGAGTTAATAACAAGAAAAAAGCCACTCAAACCTCGTTCAAGTGACCTCTCAATTTCAAATAATTCAAAAATCGATTAACTCTTTGGATAGATCTTCGCGATCGTATCGGCATGAATTTCCATGATCTTTTTACGTTTCAACTTAAGTGTTGGTGTCAATTCTCCACCTTCTACAGACATTTCTTGTGGAAGAAGCTCTACGCACTTCAATTGCTCCCACTTTCCAAATCCTTTATTGAAGAGATCAACTTCTTTGTTGAGACGTTCTCTTACTTTTTCAGAAGCAATAATCGCCTTGTTTGAGCCATCGCCCAAATCTACTTTTTTACGGCTTGCCCATTCTTTCACGAAATCAAAGCTTGGAACAATCAATGCTGATGGGAATTTCTCTCCCTCACCAATTACAATAATTTGCTCGATGAAACGTGACTCTTTGAATTTGTTCTCCATCGCTTGAGGGACAACATATTTTCCACCAGATGTCTTAAAAATTTCTTTCTTTCTATCAGTGATTTTTAAGAATTTACCCTCTTGGAATTCACCGATGTCTCCTGTGTGGAACCAACCATCTTTGAGTACTTCTTCCGTTTTTTCTGGAAGTTTGTAGTAGCCCATCATTACGTTAGGACCTTTCACTAAAATTTCTCCATCTTCCGCAATTTTCACCTGTACACCGTCAATTAACGGACCAACAGTTCCAACGCGAATTCCTTTTTGAAAGGAGTTTACCGAACAAACAGGGGAGGTTTCTGTCAATCCATATCCTTCCAAAATTGGAATGTCGGCTGCTAAGAAAATACGCGCCAAACGAGGTTGCAACGCGGCACTTCCAGATGCAATCGCACGTACATTTCCTCCTAAGGCTTCTTGCCATTTTGAGAAGATTAATTTTCGAGCAATTTTCAATTTTACGTTATACATGAAGCTTCGACCCTCCACTTTGTAATCTTCCGCTAGCGCTACCGCCCAGAAGAATAATTTGCGTTTTATTCCAGATAATTCATCTCCTTTCGCCATGATTTTGTCGAACACCTTTTCGATCAAGCGTGGAACAGCTGTAAATACATCTGGTTTTACCTCACGAATGTTGTCTCCAATTGTATCCAACGACTCCGCAAAATGGATTGAAGCACCGATGTACATGTACAAATAATGTAACATGCGCTCGTAGATGTGACAAACAGGTAAAAAGCTCAATACATCCGAGTTCTGATCTGCTGGAATAGGCTCGATACACGACTCAACATTCGAAAGAATATTTTTGTGCGAAAGCATTACGCCTTTCGGATTTCCAGTTGTTCCTGAAGTATAAATGATTGTTGCTAAATCTTCATGTTTCACCTGATCCATTCGCTGTTGAACCGTTTCTACAGGAATCGACTCGCTATCTTTTTTAATTTCAGACCAATGAACAGCTCCTGGCACATTATCTTCCATCGTGAAGATGTTTTGTAGAGTTGGGATTGAAGATCGAATATTATCGATTTTGCCAAATAGTTCCTCATCTGCAACTACACACAATTTGATTCCTGCATCGTTAAAGATGAACTTGTAATCATTTTCAGAGATGTTCGGGTAAAATGGTACGACAATGGCGCCCGTTTGCTGAATCGCAATATCCATTACATTCCATTCGTAGCGCGTTCCTGAAACCAATCCGATCATGTCGCCAGCTTCAACTCCCAAGGCAATCAAACCGCGAGAAATGGCCATTGCTTCATCGAGAAAATCCTTGGTCGAAACACCTATCCATTTACCATCGGTTTTTGTCACGAACATTTTTTCGTTCGGGTATGCTTTGAGTTGATGTTGTGGCACATCAAATAATCTTTTCGCTTCAATCATATTGTGAGGTTTCTGTGTGAGACGAATTTAACAAAAAAAGCACGAAAAAATGTTCGATGGAATGCTTTATATGTTAACTGGGAAGTGTCTTTGGGTAATGCGAGAGTTAAATTTGTATTAAAAGGAGTGAAATAAAGTTATGTTGGTGTAACATTATTAGGTCTTCAATTGTTTTAACTGCTGAGATCTGAACAGATTTGAAAAGAAAAGAGTACAATATCGTTGTAAAAGAGCAAGCTGGAAATCTATACGGCTACGCAATTCGCTTCCTTAGAAATGAAGACGACGCAAAGGATATTGTGCAAGATGTCTTTGAAAAACTTTGGTTGAACAGGAGTAAAGTAGAATTCGCGAAAGCCAAGTCTTGGATGTTCACAACGGCCCACAATGCAATGATCAACTTTGCAACTCGAAAGGGGCGTGTGAAATTAACGGATGAAATGGCAGAATTTGATTCTTCTGGTAAATCGCAAACGAGCTTGTTCGAATCACAACAAGTGGTGGACAGAGCGGTGAGCATTTTACCTCCGATTCAAAAAAGTGTGATTTTGTTGCGTGACCTTGAAGGGTATTCGTATAAAGAAATTGCAGATATTTTGAATCTTTCTGATTCACAAGTAAAAGTTTATCTATTCAGAGCTCGAAAGAAAATTAAAAAGCAGTTAAAAGGATTGTTTGAACTAGTATGAGTAAGCCTTCATTTTCAAATATCGACCTATGGTTGTTCGAGCTTGCCGAGGGAAATCTTTCGCCTCAGCAAATTGAGCAATTGGAGCTTTTCTTGCTCAACCATCCTGAGTTGGATGTGGAACGCGATGTTTGGGAAATGGCCAAAGTCGACAAGCAGGAAATAGTATATCCACACACAGCAGATTTACAAAAGAAACGTCGTCCAGTTGGCGCAATTGTCCTTTTTGGAGCGTTGGCGGTGTTACTGAGCACAGGTCTGTACGTAACATTAGATACGGATACCAAAGCGTTTACAGCGGAAGATAGTTCGCAGCAAGATGCTCAAGTAAAGGCGGAGGTAATGAATCAGTTGCACGCGCTTCAGGAAAACTCTGGTGATCACGAGCTATATAAAGCATTAATGAATCAGTTTGCGTTGACGTATGCAGACAAAAATCAATCTTCTTCTTCGAACGAAATGTTGTACTCTCAGTTGATGCCAACTGCAGTTCAACCAAATGGATACAGTTCATTTACAAACTATTTATCAAATAGCACTCAATCTCGTATCAACCGATCAGCTAATAACGCATCGAATGGTGTAAGCCAAGGTCGAGGGAACTTGGAAGCAGGACTGGATAACGCGCAAGTGTACAATGGTCAGCAAACGAATGATGTCGCGCTGCAGACTTCTGTTGCTTCCACGATGGTGGAATCAGGAGTTTCTAATGAAAATGGAACAGAAAGTGTGACGAATCCAATGGATTTGAGTTATGCTGATGGAGTGAACGAGGAGAGAGGAAATAACGAACAGACAGAAGTGGGCTTGGATCCAATTGCACGTCCATCTGATTTGAAAGATTTTGAGAACCGTGCATGGAGAGATCGAAAAACGATTTCATTCAACAATGCCGTAGCTTCATCTAGAGAAAGTAATATATCATTTAAAGAACGTTTCAAGAAGTTCTCAAGATCGTTGGAACGAATGATGAACTCACCAATTGCCCTGAAGAATTCACGTGATCCGCATTACCATGTTCCTGGAATGACAGCAAATGACATCAATTTTAGTTCTGCCGGCACATTAATTTCAACACGCGTTCAAACATTGTCGAGGTTGCAGTGGCCGAATAAAGCGAACGAGCAGCTTCGAAATCAAGTTTCAATCGATGGTTATGCGTATGGTATTCGCGGAGGTTGGGGAATGCAATTGAACCACAATTATTATAAAGATGGTGGAATTCAGTCGGAGCAAGCGGCATTCACGTACTCTCCGAAAATATCTGTTTCGAATTGGTTCTCCATTGAGCCTTCAGTTCGAGTGAAAATTGGTCATAAACAGTTGAAATATGAGCAAATGGGTGATGATCAAGCTGTAGAGATAGATCGAGGAAATGCCTACGATTTCTACGCGAATGGTGCATCTCCAATTGGGCGCAACTTGTGGTACAAAGATCTTGGATTAGGCGTGTTGGTAAACACAAAATGGTTCTTCGCGGGAGTTCAGGCTGATAACCTTTTCAAGCACAAGGATAATATCTACGATGCAAACTGGAATGATCCGCATAGAGCAAGCAATCACCTAGTAGCAACTATCGGAACGGATTGGGTTTCTCGAAATAAGAAAACGAGTTTCTCACCTTACTTGGTTTACCAAAATAACGATGAACTTTCTGAGATGTGGGCAGGAGCGAACTTCTCCTACAACTGGTTCAATATTGGTGTAGCAGCATCAAACAACATGGAGCCAGCGGCATCCATCGGAATGACATTTGACAATTTTAGTTTGCATTACAATGCAGATTACTCACAGAGCACGATGCTTGGAGAAAAGGCGCTTTCGCATCAATTGACCATTCGATTCTTAGCGAAGCAAAACAATTATAGCAATCAATTATTTAAACGATAAAGCATGAAGTATTTTTTGAGTTTAGTGGTAATTGGATTTATGGGAACGGGCGCATTTGCACAGGACCTTGAGTTTACTCAGTTCTATTCAAACCCAATCTATCTAAATCCAGCCCTTGCCGGTTCTGACGGCTGTCCAAGGTTCGCTATGAATTATCGGAATCAATGGCCATCATTGTCTGGTTCCTATGTTTCATATGCGGCAGCATACGATCAGTACTTTAAGAACATTAATGGGGGATTTGGCGTATTGGCAGTGCATGATGTGCAAGCACAAACAATTAGTTCGTCGCAGCTCGGAGTTATGTACTCGTATCACTTGAAGTTGAATCGAAAATGGTCCATGAACTTTGGTGCGAAGGCAAATTACTGGGTAAAAACACTGGATTGGGATAAGCTTACTTTCGGAGATATGATTGATCCGCGTCGTGGTTTTATTTACGCAACAGGTGATGTACCACGTGGAGGAACTAAAGGATTTTTCGATGCGACTGCAGGAACCGTTTTGTTTAACAAAGTATTCAATATTGGATTTACTGCTCACCATCTGAATCGTCCAAACGAATCGATGATTATTGGAGATTCGCGCTTACCGATGCGATTCACAGCGCATACTTCAGCGTATATTGCATTGGGACAGAAATCACAGTACAGCAATCAAACGGCGATTATGCCTTCGGTAATTTACTCGTATCAAAATGGATTCCAGCAATTGAACATTGGTACCTACGTGAAGTACGGTGCGTTTACGGCAGGAGCGTGGTTCAGAAATCGAGATGCCTTCATCTTAACAATGGGAATCAGAACAGAGAAATTCAAAATTGGATATAGCTACGATGTAACGGTTTCGAAATTGAATAATGGTGTGTCAGGAGGTTCGCATGAAATCTCGTTAGGATTGAACTTGAACTGTAAAGATAAGCCACCTTCTTTCCGAACTATTTCTTGTCCATCGTTCTAAAAAATAATTGATTGTTTCAACTTCCTTTTCTGGTTTGGTAAGTTGAACTAGTTTGATAAAAGGTTCGCCGAGGGGTGAGCCTTTTGTTTTTTAGGTGCTTTTCACCCAAGAGCGAGCGAAGTAAAAGCCTGGACTGAGCGGAGTCGAAGTCCCAGTCCCAGTCTTTGAATAGTTGATAAGAGCTTATCCCTGAAACAAGAGCACTTCAGAAAATCGGAACATCTAAAAATCGAACTGTCGCCTATAATCTACTCCACCGTATACACTTTCTCTCCAGCGATAAAAACGGTATTGGCAAAATTGTTTTTGAATGTTGGACGTTGCACAATCGCCTCGTTGAAAATCACGATAGTGGCATCTTTCCCTTCTTCAATTGTACCCAATTTATTCTCTTGAAATGCTCCCAAGGCAGCCCAAATTGTCATGCCTTTTAAACAATCGTCCAAAGAAATTGCTTCTTCCGGTAAGAAACCTTCAATGGGATAGTTTTCCGTTGTTTTTCTGTTCGTTGCAGAATGAATGGTTCGGAAAGGATCGGTATACTCAACTGGAAAGTCAGTTCCGATGATTAATGCACCGCAGCGTTCCAAAATGGTTTTGTATGCGTATGATCCATGCATGCGCTCTTCTCCCAACCGCTTCACAGCCCAACGTTGATCTGTTGTGGCATGCGTAGGCTGAACACTCGCCATGGCACCACAGCTTTCGAGTAGATCGAAGTCATTTGGATCGATATGTTGAGCATGCTCGATGCGCCACCTGAAATCAGGATTTCGTTTGTAGGCATCGCCATAAATTTCAAAGAGAATCCGATTGGTAGAGTCGCCTATGGCATGCGTGTTCATTTGATAACCGATACGCTCACAGAAATCTGCAATGCGTTTGATTTCATTGACAGGTGTTGTGAGGTGACCAAAATGTCCGTGTCGGTCCGAATATTCTTCCTTCATGAATGCACCGCGACTTCCAACGGCTCCATCACCATAAACTTTAAAGCTTCGGATGTACAAGTTTTTGTTCTCGTAAATTCCATTCTTTTCAGCAAAAGCCATGTTTTCCTCATCAGGAAGAAGCATTCCGTAGATGTTCAGCTTAAGTGTTCCATCATCCACCCATTTTTCAATGATTTTTCGATCACGAGAAGATAATCCAGCATCATGAACGCCTGTAATTCCGTAACTGAACAATTCGTTTTGAATGCCTTTCATGGTTTTGGTCAATTCCTTTTTCGGATACGCTGGCATCATATCGTAAATGGGCTTCATGGCATTATCGATAATCATTCCCGTAGGCGTCCCATCGTCATGATACAAAAAGTGTCCTCCCAAGTACTTTTCAGGAGCTGCATTCACTGTTTCAATTACATTTGATAGCTTTAGCAAGGTGTCGTTCACCAACATTGAGTGACCATCAATTCGAACCAAAGCAACTGGAACATCTGGAAAAACAGAATCCAATATCGCATTTGTTGGCAACTCATTTCCTTCGTCCCACAGTGATTGATCCCATCCTGCACCGATGATGAATTTACGTTTGTGCTTCGCTTGGTATTTTTTGATGCGCATGATCATTTCCTGATACGATTCACAACCGAAGAGATTTACACCAAGTTGCATCCGTGCGTACGACAACAAATGTCCGTGTCCATCCGTCAATCCTGGATAAACTTCTTTCAATCCTGCATCGATGTATTCATCAGCGCTGTATTTATTCAAAATTTGACGTTCGGCACCTAATTCAACAATTTTTCCATCCTTGATCGCCACTGCTTCAAACATATCGTCACTTTCATTCATGGTGTGAATGCGCGCGTTGTGGATCACTAAATCAACCGATTCGCCTTTCATGCAAGATTGGAGAAGGAGTGTGAGTAGGAGCAAAGAAGAAAATAGGTATTTCATTGAGTTGAATTTGAGGTAAAAATAGTTCTTTTCGATTTTCTGACCGTTCGATTTTCCGATTCGCTGTGCTTTCCGATTTTCTGATGGTTCGTGGTGTAGGATTCGAGGCGTGTTTTATTTATTCCATTCGGCAATGGTTTCGTAGAGTACTTTGATTTCTTCGCTTAGCGAGAATTTGAAGTCTGCAAGAGTTCTGTTATCCCAACTTTGTGTGACTTTCTGAGCGTATATTTTTTTTGTTAATCCACTTTTACTTTGGAGTCTAAAATCTTCAATTGTTTTGTCATCTAAATAGTTTTCGAGAGTTCGGATTTCGGTATTGTCTTTTTTGTACCAAAGTCCAAGGTTATAATTGTTTTTGGAAAGTTTTTCAAATTCGTTTGCAACGAACTCCTTGGCTTTTTTAAAATTTGATTGATCTACTATGGTTCCATCATCTTTGCGAATGGCATCGCTATCAGTAATTAAATAAGCGTTTCTGCTGAAGCTAAACATGCTCACGAGTTTCTTCAGTTCATCTTCTTCAGAATGGTCATTTTTCATCAAACATAGACTGTCGAGAAGGGTTCCACCGTACATTTGGAATTCATAGTGGGTTCCTTGGATTAGTTTTGGTAATTCGTTTTCGGCGATGTACATATCGAGCCATTTTTTTATGTAGACAACGTCACTTGGACCTTCAACCCAAATAATTCCATTTGCCTGAAGTATGTCTGAGCCCTTTGCTCCAAGATTGTCTAAAATTGAATGAGGATATTTTACTATTTGTCTAACATGGCTTACTATAGATTTTCGTTGGATACGTGCTCGTTTTTTATCGTGACTTATTAAAAATGTAGTGTCATTTAAGGATCTGTCAAATTCGTAAATTGAACACAATTCCGGATATTTAAGGAACTCGTCAATTAGAACTGTTGAATGCGAGCTTAGGAATATTTGTCTTGCTTTTGATTTTTTCGTTCCTTCTATTTTCCATTCATTAATTTCTTTCCAGGAACTTTTTTTGAACCAATCGACCCATTTTTTCTCAATTTTGTCAAAAAGTTCAGATGATTTTCCAATTAGAGGGATTTTTCCTCTATTCGAAATCCAAATCATTATTTCAAAAACTCTTCTAAGAATCCTGGGCTCTAGATGTACTTCGGGTTCGTCAATACAGACAGCGCCACCGCGCGTTTGAAAGTAATCCATAAGAAGGTTTGAAACCGAAAAGAAACCAGAGGACCAATCTTCAAAATTACCAACTGGTATTCCATCTGTTCCTCTATCGGCATTGTCTTGAATTGTAAACCATTCTGTAATACTTCCCTCTCTAAACGAAAAATCTAGTTGAAATATATACGTTACACAAAAGCTTAATATGGCTGGCAGAGAGTTACTCCTTCCAATATTATTTAGCTTATCCTTAAAAGAAAGAATTGAAGGATCATGAGAAATATACCCCGCACTGTAATGCTTAAAGTTTCCCTTAACATGAAGTCGATTTCGAAATGTAATGTTATGATACTCAAGTTCAATAACAATGTCGTTATTAGAATTTGGTTGAGAGGACTGTGAATCACGCGGTTCACGAACGATTAAATCAGGTAAAACGTTTCGACTAATGGATTTATTACCGAGTTGATAGCAGAAGGTGTTAGTCGGACGATCATATATTGAAATGACGTCGAGATCACACATAGCTCGAAATACATTACTCTTTCCGCTTCCATTTTTTCCAATAAACAGATTGAATTGCTTGAAGTCTTTTAATTCGCTGGTGCCTAATGGACCAAAGCTGTAAACATTTCTAAGATCGATGCTTTTAAACCACATTGTTTTGTTTTAAGTAATCAAAGCTTTTTCTTAAAAGTACCTTTTATTTTTTCAGTGCCAAGTTTCAGAATGACTTTCCTCTCCGCTGATAAATAGGTTTTTGGAAACGACTGTCGCGCCCAGACGGAGAGCGGCAGCTTTTGGCGATGCAGTGCGTTATGGAACAGGTTATTGTGAGTAAGTTTACCAGCAAGAGCCTCGTGGAATAGGGCTGCATGACAAAACTAGAGCTTGTAGGCTGAGATGGCGCCCATTTCGATTATCTGATTCGCTTCGCGGCTGCCTTCAACGGTGTCCGACCGTTTCACTTTATGACTTTCCGACTATCTGAGGGGTGAGGCTCTCGAACCCCAGAATTCGGACTTCGACTGCGCTCAGTCCTCGGTTTTTTGTTTACGAGGTTACACTTTTAACCAATTCTAGATCGTGTACCACCAAACGTCGAACAATCGGACAATCGAACAATCGAACAATCGGATCATCCAATCATCCAACAATCTCAAAAAAACAATCAACCAACGCTATGCCTACCTGATATGGAATTACTAACTTTGAACCTCAATAAATTTTACAAATGGAAACACCAAAAACGTATGAGCCGCAACAGGCGGAAGAGAAGTGGTATGAGCATTGGATGGAAAAAGGTTATTTTCATTCAGAACCAGATGAGCGCGAAGCTTATACGGTCGTCATTCCTCCTCCTAACGTAACAGGTGTTTTGCACATGGGACACATGTTGAACAATACGATTCAGGATGTGTTGGTGCGACGTGCGCGTATGCAGGGAAAAAATGCATGTTGGGTTCCGGGAACGGATCACGCATCGATTGCTACGGAAGCGAAAGTAGTGCATAAACTGCGTGCTGAAGGAATCAAGAAATCAGATTTGACACGTGATGAATTCTTGGCGCATGCATTCGAATGGAAAGACAAGCACGGAGGAATCATTTTGGAGCAATTGAAAAAGCTCGGAGCTTCTTGTGATTGGGAACGCACGAGCTTCACGATGGACCCGCAGTACTCGGAATCGGTATTGGATGTATTCATCGATTTATACAAGAAAGGAAAGATTTACCGTGGATTGCGCATGGTGAACTGGGACCCTGAGGCGTTGACAGCGCTTTCGGATGAAGAGGTAATGCACAAAGAAGTGAACTCGAAGTTGTTCTACGTTCGCTATAAAATTGCAGGATCGGAAGACGATTGGTTAACGATTGCCACGACGCGTCCAGAGACAATTTTGGGAGATTCAGCGATCTGTATTCACCCAGAAGACGAGCGTTTCAAGCACTTGCATGGAAAACAAGCGATTGTGCCGATTGCTAACCGTACCATTCCCATTGTATTGGATGAATACGTAGAAATGGAATTCGGAACGGGATGTTTGAAAGTAACGCCTGCACACGATACCAACGATTACGAGCTTGGTAAAAAGCACAATTTGGAAACGATTGACATTTTGAATGCCAACGGAACCATCAACGAAAAAGGACTTCACTACGAAGGACAAGATCGTTTTGAAGCACGTAAGTCGATTGAGAAAGAGTTGTACGACAAAGGATATTTGGTGAAAACCGAAGATCACATCAATAAAGTTGGATTCTCGGAGCGAACGAATGCGGCAATTGAGCCTCGTTTGTCATTGCAGTGGTTTGTAGACATGAAAGAGTTGTCTGCACCAGCTTTGGAGAACGTAATGAATGGAAACATTCAGTTCCACCCAGAGAAATTCAAGAATACGTACCGTCACTGGATGGAAAACATCAAAGATTGGTGTATTTCTCGCCAATTGTGGTGGGGACATCAAATTCCAGCGTGGTATTACGGCGAAGGAATGGAAGATTTCGTTGTTGCTAAAACGGAAGAAGAAGCATTGGCTTTGGCCAACGAAAAAGCGGGACGTGCAATTTCAAAAGATGAATTGAAACGCGACGAAGATGTACTGGATACGTGGTTCTCGAGCTGGTTGTGGCCCATTTCGGTTTTCGATGGTTTGACTAATCCTGAAAACGAAGAAATCAAGTATTACTACCCAACGAATGATTTGGTGACAGCACCAGAAATCATGTTCTTCTGGGTAGCGCGAATGATTATCGCAGGATACGAATACATGGATGAGATTCCATTCAAGAATGTGTACTACACAGGAATTGTACGCGATAAGCTCGGACGTAAAATGTCGAAATCGCTCGGAAACTCACCTGATCCAATTGAATTGATCAACAAATACGGAGCAGACGGTGTTCGTATGGGTGTATTGATTTCGTCTCCAGCAGGAAATGACTTGCCGTTCGATAGTTCGCAATGTGAGCAAGGACGTAACTTCTCGAATAAACTGTGGAATGCTTTCCGCTTGGTGGATTCATGGGAAGTAAACAACGATTTGGAGCAACCAGAATCATCGATTCGTGCCATTGAGTGGTTCGAAGCGCGATTCAATCAAGAGTTGGCGAACATCAACGAATTGTTCGATAAATTTAAGATTTCGGAAGCCCTCATGTCGATTTACAAATTGGCATGGACGGATTTCTGCTCGTGGTATTTGGAAATGGTGAAGCCTGGTTATCAGCACCCAATTGATGCGAAAACTTTGGAAGCAACGAAAGATTTCTTCGAGAACATCTTGAAAGTATTGCAACCATACATGCCATTTATCGCGGAAGAATTGTGGCATTTGTTGCGCGAACGCGATGGACAAGACATCATCGTGGCTAGTTGGCCAGAGGTGAAGGAAGTGAATATGGATTCGTTGTCGCAATTTGCGCTGGTAGAGGAAGTGATCACAAACATCCGTAACATCCGCAAGAAAAACAACATTGCCAATAAGGTGAAATTGGAACTCTTCGTGAAGAAGAACAAGGACTTGAATACGCGTTTCGATTCAGTAATCGTGAAAATGGGGAACTTGTCGCACTTGGATTACACGGAAGAGAAAATCGCGAACTCGAATACGTTTGTAGTAGATCAAAATGAGTACTTCGTGCCATTCGGAGATTCCATCGATGTGGAAGCTGAAAAGGAAAAATTGACGAAAGAACTCGACTACACAAAAGGTTTCTTGCAATCGGTTCAACGAAAGCTTCAAAACGAAAAATTTGTGAGTGGAGCACCTGAGCAAGTGGTTGCCATGGAACGCAAGAAAGAAGCAGATGCTTTGGGAACAATTGCTGTTCTTGAGGAGAAGTTGGCAAGTTTATAATTTTTAAATAGAAAGATGTCAAACGACCAACTACTTGATACCGAAGTAAGAAACGTGGAGAATACAATGGAGACTTTTACGTTTCCTTTGCAGTTTGAGTTTAAGATTACTTCAATAGCAAACGATTTCAGAGCAACTGATGCGACGGGTAAAAACTTGGGTTACGTCCGTCAGAAGATGTTTAAGTTCAAGGAAGCGATTTCTGTTTTTTCAGACGAGTCGAAGCGTGATGTTTTGTATAAAATTGATGCCGATCGTGTGATCGATTTCAACGCTAACTATGCATTTACCGATGCAGGAGGTAAGCATCTCGGTCGTGTAGGAAGAAGAGGGGCGAAGTCGATTCTGAAGGCGCATTACGAAGTATTCGACACGAACGAGGAAAAGGAATTTCTCATTCAAGAAGAGAATCCATGGTCAAAATTCTTTGATGCATTGCTCGGAGAAGTACCGGTTCTTGGAGTGTTTACAGGCTATTTTTTCAATCCAAAGTACATTGTTACACGAGGAGATGGAACGCAAGTAGCACGTTTATCGAAGGAAAAATCATTTTTTGGACGCCGATTCAAATTGGATCAGTTGTCAGAAATGCAAAAAGGTGAAGATGAGCGTTTATTGCTAGGGTTGATGATGATGTCCTTGTTGGAACGTCGACGCGGCTAATAGGTTGGCAAGAGATAGAAACTAGAGGATCTTTCGGTTACGGAAGGTCCTTTTTTTGTGCGGGTTAGGTTCAGCAATTTCTTTGATTTTTTTCTTTTAATCGATGTGAAACTCTACTTTGTTGGAAATAAATTGAGTTATGCTAGCGAAGCATGGCAACTACTTCGCAGCGGAGATGATACGAATTTTATGTAACTTCGAATGGAAGTAAAATTGTTAACATGAAAGGTACAATTCTCATTGCGCTGGTGCTAGTGTTCTCTGGTGTAAATGCACAAAATGTCAATATCCCTGATACAAATTTCAAAGCTTATTTGGTTGGCAACTCTCAGATCAATACTAACGGTGATTCTGAAATTCAGGTAAGCGAAGCCAACGCTTGTACAGAAACTATTTTGTGTTCTGGGATGGGGATCTCAGATCTTACGGGAATCGAAGCCTTTACATCGATATATTATTTACAGTGCAGTAATAACAATCTTACGTCTTTAGATGTTAGCAATAATAGTAATTTGACCTATTTGTTATGTTGGTCGAATCAACTAACATCATTGGATGTTTCCAGTAATGTGAATTTGGTAAACCTATCGGTCGCGTTTAATTTGATTACCAGTCTCGATTTGAGTCATAATACAGCATTGACAACACTGAATGTTAAAGAGAATCAGATATCAAATCTTGATATTAGTGAGAATGTCAATTTGAATAACATAAACGTCAGGAATAACGAGTTAATGAGTTTGAATCTTGCGAATGGAAACAACGAGAATTTCATCCTATTGAGTACGCTGAATAACCCTGAATTGTCATGTATTCAGGTGGATGATGCTAATTACAGTGCTGCTAATTGGAATTCTGGAAACTTTTATTTCGACGCGAATCATTCATTTGATGAGAGTTGTTTTTTAGATGTAAATGAAGATTACTTTAACGCTGAAATCATCATTTATCCGAACCCTGCCTCCAGTCAAATTACTGTAATTACGGATGCAGAGTTTGATGGAATTACCATTGTGAATGCGCAAGGAGCCGTTGTATTGACGACAACATCGAAAACAGTTGCGATTGACCGGTTAACGCAAGGTGTTTACTTCATGGAAATGCGTTCGGGCAGCAATCGTCATTTTCGACGATTTGTTAAGGAGTGATGGTTGATTTGAAGGTTAGCAAGGGGAGTTGTGCTAGCGAAGCATTGCAACTACTTCGCAGCAGATCTTATTTGTCATTGTTTCTAGTATTGTCTTCGAACGTTAAGTGGTAAGAAACTATACTTTCCGTTTGGGGAAGCATTGAAACTACTTTTTAGCGGAGACGATTTACAGTATTAGCTGTAGATTTTTAATCCTTTGTAGTCAAAGCGATCAATTTTATCGTCTGCTAATTCATGGTTTATTTCTTCATTTCCATTCGTAAAGGCAACAACCGTCATTCCTGCATTTTTTGCCGCTAACATTCCTGTGTAAGAGTCTTCAATCACAATACAGTCTTTTGGATTGATATTTAATTTTTTTGCTGTTTTTAAATATATCGCGGGATCTGGCTTGCCCTTTTCTTCAAACTCAGCGGATGAAATAGTGTCGAACAAATGCGCAATGTCTAATTTGCGTAGAACAGTTGGTATTATTCTGCTAGGGGAATTCGTCGCTAATCCAATTTTGTAATTGTCAGCTTTCAATTTTTCAATAAAGTCCTTTACTCCACTTATTTGACACTCTTCCGATTCAATTAGTTCAATAACTTTTGATATAACGGATTGTTCTACCGTATCTAAGTCTTTATCTTTCCATGGGCTTTTATCGTACCAAAACTTAGTCACATCGGAAGTTGTCATAGATTTTGTTATTTCGGAGTGCTCTTCAGTGACTTCAACACCTAAAGAAGTGAAAACTTCGTATTCCGCTTGCTTCCACAGATTCTCAGAATCAACTATAACCCCATCCATGTCAAAAATGACAGCTTTCATGTTTATTGTCTGTTTTTATTACTATGCATTTACACCTAAAAGGCGACCTCTTTTTTACATTCCGCAGGTTATAGAACGATTGGAAGGTAGACTTTCGTGCGGTCTCTCGAATATAGGGAATAATAGGCATGAAGCAAGAGGCGATGTAATACGCATTTTTTACCAGTCCTTAGTTTCAACGATCTTTGAGAAGGTTTTTGTTTGGATCGAGCCATCAACCTTATTAGTAATAATTTGATAGAGCCCAAGGTTTCGTTTGTCATAGATCACGGATTCTTCGGTAAATTCAAGTTGATTGGTCGTTTCCATTGATTTCAGAAAAACGTTCATCTTGGAGGTGAATTTGACACAATCCTTTTTCCCCACTGTACCATTCGGTGATTCGGTAGTTCCTTGAAAAGAGAGTGAGGTAGACACTTTTCCTTTAGCCTTTTCATTCATGACAGGTGTAATATAATTCATTATGAAAGTGCTATTATCATCTAGCTTTCGGGAAAAAGGAAAAGCCACACCAGATACAGTTTGGGCTATGGTTCGCCCTCCATTTTCATCAAGAAAACTATAGCTTTCTATGTGAAATCCATCTGATTTTTTTACCAATGTAACACTATCAGTGAGAAGTTTCCTGTTGTCATAAGATGACAGAAAGTACTTTTTCGATTCTCCGTTGATTAACCCAAATCTAATGTAGCTTTTTTCGGTCTTTGTAGAGCCATAACGTCCTTCGGTCACATTAACGTATTCGTATATAGTTGGGGTTTCTTTGAAGGGGAAGTAGAAGATTTCTACGTCGGCTGAAAGAGTCGGTTTATTGTTTTTCTTCGACGAAGGTTCGGAATTGACACAGGCTGATAAAATTCCCAATAATATGATTCCGAGTGTTCTTTTCATTGTGTAGACTATGTTAGGTGTATCATTTTATTCGAAAACTCCATTCTCGAAGTCCATACTTTCATGTAGGATTCTAATGATATCAATTTCTTCCGTAGAGATCAAATAGTAAAATATTATGTGCTTTCCAGATTTTAGACCGAACAAATTTTCACTTATTTGTTTGTACACTTTTCCGACTTCTGGATTCTTACCGATTTGTTCACAGGAAAATTTGAGCATCGAGTAATATTTGTCAGCTTGATTCTCTGACCATTTTTCGAGGGTGTAGATCCATATTTTATTTATATCATCAATGGCCTTTTGTCTGAGGGTAACTTTAGCCATTTTTTGATCTTTCAGCTTTTAATTTTTTAAGATGTGCATCGAAATCAAAATTTTCCACTCGTGGGCTATTCATCCCTTCTTCAATTGCATTTCGCAGTGCAATAGCCTTACTTTCTTCGTTTTCTAGAAGCCGCAAACCTGCCCTTACGACTTCACTGACATTTTTATAACGACCAGTAGATATTTGTGATCTCACAAATTGGTCAAAATAATTGCCAAGAGAAATTGAGGTGTTCTTCATTATTCATTTTTTAGTCAAGATACCAAAAATTGGTAAATAGTCCAAATATCTGAAAAAGGTTCTGACATTCAATGCAGCAATTCGAAGAACTCGAGAAGCTATCTTTCGAGCGTTGGTTTCATTACCCATAACGCTCAGCAGCTACGGAACGTGCGGATTTCTACCGAAGGTTTAATTTTAAAGTTAGGAATAGTTTTTCAACTAATATTGGGTTTGTGAAACATAAACCCGCATGGTGTGTGAGGTGCTGTTATGCACTTCCTTAAATAGCGCTTACCGTAGAGGCTTCTTCCGCCTGCGGTTGATTCGTAAAATATCCCTAGATTTAACTTGATATAAAATTGATTTTTTGCAAAATGGGAATGACCACTTTTATCTATGGCGTTATTGAGGAATATGGCTTAAATCATCACAGAAAATACGAGGTTTATGATCATAATGAAAAGATTATATCAGAACTTCCAACTTCTGATAGCTGGCCTCCTCTTTCTAAGGAAATGTTTTCAATTACTAAAGGTGAGATTCTGGAATATTCCGGACGGATTATTCACTTTGGAGCTTGTCTGAAATCCGTTGAATATGAATGGCTTGAATGGAAGGGTAAATTTGAAAGTCTTCTTAAGGAAATGTATTGGCTTCAAGCCCATGTTCACTTCAAAACAGAATATACGGGGGTAGTATCTTTTGAATGGCGAATGGATTTAAATAAGTGGTCGATTGGAAGTGGTCAAATAGATCCTATTAAGGAAGAGTACTGGGAATTTGAAGATTCTGACAACTGGGAGAGATAAAAGCACTATTTAACCATGTTTGGGTTGTTATCCATCATGGGCGTCTCTCGGATATGGCGTACCCAAACCTTCTATTGCGTATAACGGTTCGCAAGTAGGCACAGGCGCATAACACCGCGTAAGCAGCACCGAAGGTAAATATAGCACTTTTGGCGCTTGGTCTTACTTGCCCTAAGTTAGAATCCATTAACTTAATTAACAAACAAGAAAGAACGAAAGAGTGGAATAAGACTCAATGAGGCGGAGTGTCTTAGAACACGTCAACATAGCAAGTCCCCACTCTTTTTTGTACTCAAATACGATCAGTTCTCAAGGTGTGTAAGCCTGATTTGAGGTAGCAGTATCCCGTACATTCGTTCTCTCTCTAACTTAAAGAAAACTGGAAACAAGCTTAGAGGAGTTGCTAAAAACGTATTCACCAGATGTGCTAACGAACATTCGAAGCATTCCTGGTATTGGAAAGAAAACAGCGATGTTGATGATGGTAACAACGAATAATTTCCGGGATTTTGATAACGCAAAACAAGTAACTGATTATGTAGGTTTAGCGCCAACGGAGCGAACATCTGGGAGCAGTATTCGAGGTCGTAGTTATATCAGTAAAAAAGGAGATCCAATGCTAAGACATCATCTGTTTATGTGCAGCTTTACAGCTTGTCAAAACAATCCTCAATGTAGAGCTTTATACGAACGAATTGTGGCCAAAGGAAAATCGAAAAAGTTAGCCTTGATAGCGGTATGCAACAAGTTGATCAAACAGTCTTTTGGAGTCGTGAAGAATGATCTGGTTTATGACCAGAATTACAGAAGAAGACAATTAGTATAAAAATGAAGAAAATGTTTGGATTTTAGCTCAGTTCTATGTTATGCACATTCTTAAATAGAAGTATACCTTTCGAGTTTACCCAAATGTAAAAGTGTTCCTTCTTAAAGGAATTATTTGCTGAACTTTCCTTTCCCTTTTGCCAATTTATGAAAGAGTTTTAAATGAAGATATAAAATTCAGTACTCTCGAGTTCGAGAGGTTAATTGCATTTAATGATTTTAATGACTTCCTTGATATTATCCATTTGAATTTGAAGAAAGTAAACGCCACGATTAAAACTGGAAATATCTATTGTTGATGTTTGGTTATTCGTTTTGACAGTTGGGGATTCGAATTTTCTTCCGTTAGCATCTAAAATTATAATGTTATAGTCCAAATTGCCGACTTTAGAGTTAATATGAATCATATCTCTTGTTGGGTTTGGGAACACTGAGAAATTCGCCTTCTCAACAACTTCTTCAATATCCATCCAACATTCCCAATTGGTAAGATCACCTATAAATATGGTGTTCTTAGTTTCATTCGTCAGAATCGGTGGATTGAAGTCAAAGTAAATTCTTGCATCATTCAATATCTCGTCTCCATAACTTAAATTAGGAAGTGGCAGTATTTCAAAAATTACATAACCTTGACTTTCTTCCAGACTAACACTACTATCTGGCAAGTTTATGTTATTGAAAACAAATTTTAATGAATTTCCGGGTACAACCTCGGTATACATTGGGTCGCTACTAGCCAGGATTCTAGTCGTATTTAGATCGAGATAATCAGACAATGAGTCGATTAAATAGATATTGATTGCTTCTGAATTACCTGTGTTTTGAAAACGAACGGTATAAGTCAGTTTTTGTGAGTTCACAATATAGCCTGGTTCACAAACACCTGTTGGATATACCTTTTTATCGTTTGGATCATAACCATTAAGAACAGGGAAACAGTATTGTTTAGTATTGTTTGTACTATCAAAATCTCCCTGTATAGGAGTAATTCTGAGGTCAAAACGAACCGTATCACCAATGATAGCTGATTGTGATGTCTCTAAAATTAGGTTTGGAACAATATGCGCAGAATCATAATTAAGGTCAGTAAAAGACCAAATGAGAGTATCTCCAATTGTTTGAGAGGGCGTAGGTGAGGACGAGATCAATGAAACTTGCGGATCAAGTGTAAATTTAAGTTGTCCTGAAACAAGATCACAACCATCTGAAAAAGCATCAAGTGAAACTACTGATGTGAACCCCGGACGATACGAATCAGTTATCATATGAGCATCTAAGTCGAACCCATTTGGAACTGTTGGTGCTGTCAAAAATACTTGAGTCGAATTTTGACAACCGACGGAGTCTTGAATAATTAAACCGTTTATTCCAGAGAGAGATGAATAGTAAGTGTTATTGACATCGAAAGGAAGATTATTAAAGGAATATTTATATGGAACGACTCCTCCCGTACCACTAATGTTAAAATATGCTGAATCTACGCAGTTAAGCGATGTTATTGTATCAAGATTTATTACAAGATTGGAACAGATATCCTGAGAAATGGTTGAAATAAGAAAGTCTCCACTCCCACTTGAACTTGTCATTTCTTGCCCTCCGAGGTTCGTTAAATCAAACCCGGTACTAATCGCCCCATTTATCGTTAACGTACCATCTTTGTAACAATCGAGATCGTTAATTCGACTCCCACAATTTTTGATCGTTTTTGCCCAGACAAAATTTCCTGAAGGATTAATTTTTTGAAGAACAATACCCACGTTCGTGGCACTAACCCCACAATTTCCGTAAGAAAACTTCATGTTTATACCAGTTCCGGGGTTGACATCAGTACTGTCTAAAAAACGATAAGTACTATACACGTTTCCAACACTATCAACAGCCATACCGTAGATATGATTAGAGTAATTGTTATTATCGTTAAAGATACTCCATTTAACAGCACCATTCGAGGCTAACTTAAATACGTTGTGTCCCTCAATATTGCTTAGCCCTATGATATCACCATTCGGTAAACATTGAGTTTCGAAGATTTTATTAGACCAACTTGCAGGGGAGATGGAGTCAGCAACTCGTATCATCCAATCAAACTCTCCAAACTCGTTAAGTTTCATGCAGAAATCAGACATGTAGGGAGCATTTTTAAAATATGTGCCTATGTTTGGATCAAAATCCATGTTTCCTCGATACTCACCTCCGATGATGATGTTATTGAGATTGTCGGTATCCACAGACCAAACTCTTCCTGTATCAGTTCCCGCTAATTGTTGACACCATTCAATGGTACCAGTAGGTGAAATTTTCATTACAAATAGATCTTGGTAATAACTTTGGGAAGTGAAGGTCGAGTCATTTCCATTAATGTTTGCAGTAAAAAAACCATCGCAATGAAAGCCCCAAATAACATTTTCATTTTCATCAATATCGACATCACCTCCCCAATTATCTGATGTAGTTACAAAGTATTTTTGCCAAATTAAATTTCCTGAGGGATCGAATTTTTGGATAAAGGGATATTCATTTGTGAACCCACTTGCCATTGTAAATGTATCAATAACTCCGGGGTCCATATCGACATTTCCATTTAAATACCCGCAAACGATAACATTTCCTTGACTATCGACTGCAACAGAAGTAGCCTCGTCATCATTAGTTCCTCCCGTTCCATGCGCCCAAAGAAAACTCCCTGTTGAATCGTACTTAGCAATGAAAGCATCTGTCCAAGACGTTCCACCCGCGTCTAATATGTAGTCGTTTGCACTTGGGTCAAAATCACAGTTTCCTCTAAATTTGCCAGCTACTATGATGTTCTTATCTTGATCAAAACATGTTGACAAGACTTCTTCGCCACTACTACCACCTACCAAAGTCGCAAAATTTAAAGTCTGTGCATGAAGTTTGCTTCCAATCATAAGTATTGAGAAAGCTAAAAGAGTTTTGATAGTACAAAGATTGAATTGTTGCATAAAACAATGAATTGAAGTAATCTTGTAGATAAGTCAATAAAGATAATGAACGTATTTTGCTTCTTAACATTATTTCAAATTTCTCTAACCAATCTTCCAATAATTTCAAATCAAAAAGCACATCGTTAAATTGCATATCAATTTCTTGATTAGAAACATAGGCGATAGAATCGTGTGCCAAGTACAGAGATTCTATCAGAGTATTTGCACTTGATTCCAAAATATTGATGGCGAGCGGACTACCTTCTTAGGGTGCTATTACCCATAACGCTTCTCAAATAGGCACAGCCGCCTAACACCGCGTAAGCAGCACCGAAGGTAAATATAGTGCTTTTGGTGCTTGGTCTTACTTGCCCTAAGTTAGAATCCATTAACTTAATTAACAAACAAGAAAGAACGAAAGAGTGGAATAAGACTCAATGAGGCGGAGTGTCTTAGAACACGTCA
>JABXHO010000039.1 GCA_013373595.1 Flavobacteriales bacterium
ATGGTCATGTTTTTTTCTAGGTCCAAGTGAAAAGTGGCATCGGGAGCGAGTTGTTTGAAACGATCAACGGATGATTGCGCGAGTGTTGAAAACTTGAAAGTTTCCGCTGAAACCTGAAGCACCTTATTTTCTAATCGTGATGCGTTGAGAATATTATCGATCATACGCTCCAATCGATCATTTTCTTCAATGGCTTTGATGAGTAATTGCTCGCGTTGCTCTTTGTTGAGGTCGCGCTTCACGATAGTTTGAAGGTACAATTTGTTCGATGCCAATGGCGTTTTTAACTCGTGTGTTACGGAAAGCAGAAAGTTACTTTGCCGTTCAGATAGCTTGATATCTCGTATGATTGATCTACGAACGTACCAAATTCCAACGATTAATATCAATAAGAAAACGGCACCTTCTCCGATAATCATCGTGACGCGCTTATCAAGCACTCCTTTCTTTTCAGCGACTTCTTGCGTCAAATCAATAATATGATAGCCCCACCAAATAAATTGGAGAATAACGTATGCACTCAGTACATATAAAATGATGGCGGTGCGGCCTTTCATAACGAATTAGTATGCGCGTTCGTTCTTACCTTCCTTCCAGTTAATAAAAGCTTTATTCACGACTTTATTTCCTCCTGGAGTCGGGTAATTTCCTGTAAAATACCAATCTCCCGTGTTATTTGGACAAGCAGCATGTAAATTTTCAATCGTTTGGTAGATGATTTCTACTTCAGTACTGATTGTTGCTGGAGTTAGCATTTCACTAATTTTCGCTGAGATTTCATCTGCAGAAAAAGGTGAGTAAATCTTACGTACAGCATTCTTTTGTTGAACTCGTGGAAGTGCAATCTGTTCCAAACAATCTTGGTAAACTTCTTCAATCACGTTTTCCATTCCACGCTCCTTGAGCAATGCAATTGCTGCCTCAAATGCGATGAAGTCTCCCATTTTCGCCATATCAATTCCATAACAATCTGGGTAACGGATTTGCGGTGCTGATGAAACAACAACAATTTTTTTCGGGTCTAAACGATCCAATATGCGAAGGATGGATTGTTTCAATGTGGTTCCACGAACAATACTATCATCAATCACGACCAAGTTGTCGGTGTTTCGTTTAACACTTCCATAAGTGATGTCGTACACGTGTGCTACAAGATCGTCACGAGAGTCATCTTGTGTGATAAACGTTCTCAATTTTGCATCCTTGATAGCAATTTTTTCCAAGCGTGCACGCTGAAGTAAGATCTCGCGAATAGCTTCTGGACGTGGGTTCGCACCGAGTTCAATAATGTTCTTGATTTTTACCTCATTCAGGTAATCTTCCAAGCCTTTCATCATTCCGTAGAAAGAAACTTCAGCTGTGTTTGGAATGAATGAGAAAACAGAATTGTCGAAATCATAATCGATGGACTCCAAGATTTGAGGAACGATATTTTTCCCCAGTTGCTTGCGCTCTTTGTAAATTCCTGCATCATTTCCGCGGGAAAAGTAAATACGCTCAAACGAACATTTTGCTACTGCGCTCGGCTCGTTGATCAACGTTTCTTTTACAGAACCATTTTTTCGAATGATGAGTGCGTGTCCAGGTTTCAATTCCTGAATCTGTTCGTACTTTAAGTTGAAAGCCGTTTGAATAACGGGGCGTTCCGATGTTACGACACAAACTTCATCGTCTTCGTACCAGAACGCTGGACGAACACCTGCTGGATCGCGCAAAACAAAGGCATCTCCATGTCCGAAAAGTCCAGCCATGGCATATCCTCCGTCCCAATCGGCTGAGGCATGCTTTAAAATTCGTTCAATGTTGAGCGTCTCACCAATACGTTTGTAGATTGCTGGGTTATCGTAACCCTTCGCTTTCATTTCATCGTACATCTCTTCGTTCTCAACGTCCAAAAAGTGACCGATTTTTTCGAGAACGGTAACCGTGTCTGATTTTTCTTTTGGATGCTGACCGATGTTCAATAATACGTCGAACAATTCATCAACATTCGTGAGGTTGAAGTTTCCTGCAACAACCAGATTTCGTGTGATCCAGTTGTTTTGTCTCAAAAATGGGTGACAGCTCTCGATCGAATTACGACCGAATGTTCCGTAGCGCAAGTGCCCTAGAAACAATTCTCCCGTAAAACCTGCATTTTTTTTCAGGTAGTCTACGTCATTAATTTTTTCAGGATGATCTTCGGCAATACCTTTGAAGCGATCGTTAATGCGATCAAAAATATCTTGAATCGGTTTGCTGTCGATAGAGCGATATCTTGAAATGTATCGGTCTCCTGGCTGCATGTCCAATTTGATGTTAGCAACACCTGCTCCGTCTTGTCCACGGTTGTGTTGTTTCTCCATCAGTAAGTGTAATTTATTGAGACCGTAAAACGCTGTCCCATACTTATCTACGTAATACTGAAGAGGTTTTTTTAGTCGAAGAAGTGCAATTCCGCACTCGTGTTTTATTGGATCACTCATTTCAAGAACGCTTAAATACGCGACAAAGTTACAATATAAATCCCGCGTAGGATGATAATTTTCGGCTTAGTTTTTGTTGGAAAAAAGGCAACCAATTGCCGATTTAAGCGATTTAGTAGTAAGAGGTTGAATCTACGTAGGTTGTTATTGATCAAATGGTTCTGCTGTTTAACATTTTTGTAGTAATTTCAAGTTGATGAAAAACTGGATTTTCACGTGTGTCGTTTCGATGATCACCGCCATGTCTGCATGGGGGCAAGATGTGTGGATGCACCCAAATGCTGGGCAGTGGGATGATAGAATTCTCTATAAAATTGATCTTGCCGAAGGAGATATGTTTATCGAAAAAGATGGATTCACCTTTTACCTTCACGACGGAAAACAATTACTGGGACACAATCATGATGACCATGAAGGACATAATCACGAAGAAGAACCAGCCGATTCTATGCGGGTTCATTCGATTCAATCGAAATTTTCAGGATCGTCATGGCAGGGAGAACTTGAATTGATTGATTCATCTTTTTTCTACAGAAACTATTTCATCGGAAATGATCCGTCAAAATGGAAGAGCAATTTATATAGCTACAATCATCTTCGGATGAAAAATTTCTACGATGGTATCGATCTTGAAATGAACGGGAAGGATGCACGTTTTAAGTATTCGCTCATTGTTCAGCCGGGAGTAGATGCCAGTCAAGTAGCGTTCGAGTATTCAGGACAGTTTGGGTTGAAGGTGGATGAAGAAGGAAACCTTCGGATAAAAAATAGATTTGGTGAAATTATCGAAAAAAGACCGGTTGCTTGGGTAGTTAGCGATCACCGAAAAGAGAAAGTAGAGGTTGAATTTAAAATCGAGGGCGAGACAGTCCATTTTTTCTTTCCAAATGGGTACGACAACTCAAAGAAATTGGTCATTGATCCAGACTTAACCTTTTCTACGTTTTCCGGGTCAACGGCAGATAACTGGGGATTTACTGCCACACCAGATGACAATGGTAATTTGTTCGGTGGAGGAATTGTCTTCGGGACGGGTTACCCCATTTTAACAGGAGCGTACGATGCAACGTTTAATGGTGGCCAGGTCGATTTAGGGATTTCTAAATTCAATGCAACGGGAACGAATTTGTTTTACTCAACGTATATCGGAGGGTCAAATGCCGAAACACCAAACAGTATTGTGAGTGCGCCCAACGGTGACTTATTCATATTCGGATTGACTTCATCATCAGACTTTCCAATGGCGGGTTCCCCGTATGATGCAACATTCAATGGTGGTCCATCTACAGGTGGAGTAGGTGGTGATCCAATCAATTTTTCGAATGGAATCGACTTATATGTAGCGCGCTTAAGTGCGAATGGATCGAGTTTGATGGCTTCGACTTACGTTGGAGGATCGGGAACAGACGGAAAAAATAGCACAGGACTTTTGTACAACTATGGAGATCAATTCCGTGGTGATATTGTGTTGGACGCGAACAACAATGTATATGTTTCATCGCATACGAATTCGGCCAATTTTCCTTCAGTTCAAGGAGGACAATCCTCTTTAGGTGGAGGTCAAGATGCGGTAGCGTTTAAATTGTCACCAAATCTAAATGCCTTGTTGTGGTCAACCTACATTGGTGGATCTGGAGACGATACAGGAAATTCAATTCAGGTAGCGAGCAATGGCGATGTTTACGTAGCTGGAGGAACAGCGTCCTCAAATATGCCGTTTCCAACAGGATTTGATCTGGCATACGGTGGAGGTATTTCTGATGGATATGTTGCTCGATTGAATGGTGCGAACGGAAGCTTCATTGCAGGGACTTACATGGGATATAATGAATACGATCAGACCTATTTTGTTCAGCTCGATATCGATGATAAAGTATATGTATACGGTCAATCAGAGACCTCATGGCCAATTACGGCAGGCTGTTATGGAAACGCAAATGCAGGACAGTTTATCCGTAAGTATAATGGAGATTTAATGTCGATTGACTGGACAACCATGATTGGGGCGGGAATTGGTGATGTTGAAATTTCACCGACAGCCTTCTTGGTGTCTGATTGTTACGATATCTATTTGTCGGGTTGGGGAGGAACCTTAAACGTGAGTTATGGACAAGCTTCAAACTCTACCAGTAATGGTTTCCCAATTACGCCAGATGCGTTTCAGTCGGTTACAAATGGAAGTAACTTTTACATCGCAGTATTGGACCAAGATGCAAGTGCATTGAAGTACGGAACATACATGGGAGGGATGAACAGTAGTAGTAATCACGTGGATGGTGGAACTAGTCGTTTTGATAAATCGGGTAGAATTTACCATGCCGTTTGTGGTTCTTGTGGTGCAACAGTTTCAGATGGATTCACAACTACGCCAGGTGTTTGGTCGCCAACCAATCCGAGTAACAACTGTAATATGGCTGCATTCAAGTTTGAGTTGAGTACCATTGAGGCGGTGATTTCCAATCCAACACCAATTGTCTGCTTACCCGATCCAGTAATTTTTAATAACAATAGCTCCAATGGGAATGCCTTTTTCTGGGATTTCGGTGATAATACAACGTCAACCGATGTGAATCCTGTTCATTTCTACTCAGGCCCAGGAACGTACAATGTGACATTGGTGGTTTCTGATACCAATGGTTGTTATTCACCCGACTCTACAGAATTTACTGTGTTTATTGGAGATTTTCAGGGTGGAGTCGTACAGCCTCCAGGTCCAGTTTGTCCGGGAGAACCATATCAATTGGAAGCCTTTGGAGGGACGTCATATCAATGGACGCCATCACAGTTTTTGGACGATCCGACCATCGCTACGCCAACAGCAACAGTCGACCAAACAACAACCTTCCAAGTAGTTGTTTCAGATACGTGTGGAGTGGACACGGTGAGCGTGACACTCGAAGTCTATCTTGGCTCAGCAACGGTTTCGAATGATACGAGTATCTGTATAGGAAATAGTGTCAACCTCTTTGCTACAGGTGGCGTCGATTATCTGTGGAGTCCTTCTACATTTTTGGATGACCCAACGAGCTCAACGCCTGTTAGTACTCCAACGAATTCAACAAGCTACACCGTTAGTATCACCACTTCCAATGGATGTGAGTTAACCGAAACGGTCGATATTGATGTCTATTTTACACCACCAAACCCAGTAATTCCCGATAGTGTTTTCTTGTGTGAAGGAACGTCGTTGGATCTTCAAGTCTCTGGAGCGGATACGTATGCGTGGATGCCACATCCAACTATTTCACCTGTTACGGGACCAAATGTGACGATTTCTCCAACTTCGGAGATGTATTACTACTGTGATTTCATCAACGCATGTGGAGCTTTAAGTGATAGTGTTTTTGCAAGTATTATTGTTCCAAACGTCACGGCTGGAAATGATACAATTATTTGTCCTGGACAAACGGCTACGCTTTGGGTGCAGGGCGGACAGAGTTATTCATGGAGTCCATCGAGCTCGTTGAACAATTCCTTCACATCTCAGGTAATTGCAGCACCTTCCAGTCCAACAATGTACTATGCAACAGGAGTAGATGAGTATGGATGTGCCGATACAGATTCAGTTTTTGTTGATTTATTCCCATTAGCATTCATTCAAACGGTTCCTGATGTCTATGCTTTTTATGGAGATAACGTACAGTTGGGAGCAACGAGTAGCACACCAGGAACATATGTTTGGTCACCAAGTGAATACCTGAGTTGTGTCGTATGTCCTGACCCGATTGCAAATCCAGATCAGAATTATACCTACGAGGTGACGTACACGGATGTGAATGGATGTATTTCGGCAGACACGGTCAATATTTTCTACGATCCTGTTCTGTACGTACCGAACACCTTTACTCCAGGTAACGATCCACTTTCTGTCAATGATCTCTTCTTTGCTCAAGGTGGAAATATTGCAGCGTTCAAAATGGAAATTTTCAACCGATGGGGCGAGTTAATCTATACCTTGGAAAGCTTGAATGATACATGGGATGGAACCTACAATGGCGCGCCATGTCAGGATGGAACTTATACGTGGAAAGCGATCATAACGGATTTTCAAGATGAAGAAACCGTTCATGTGGGTCACGTGAATCTATTGCGATAATCTATCGCCAAATTCGATTTAAATCTTTCTGAAGTGCCTCGGCTTTCTCTTGCTGATATCCTTCGTTGTGCTGAAGGAATTTTGTTAGCTCTTCATTGGCTTCTTCCCCTTGATTATCAGCTAAAAGTGAAAGGATTAATTGCCAATCCAATGCAATTCGGTTTTTGGGCTCGTTCTTTTTCCGTTCCGATAGTAATTTGATGGCTTCTTTTGCTTGATTCGAGTACGTTAGAGAAACAGCTTCATATAACAGTACGTTCTCGTTCTTCGTTCCATTGAGTCGAATTGCCTTGAATAGTTTTGCAGCTTTGGCGTATTCCTTTTTGTTGTAGGCATTCATGGCTTCGTTGAGCTTGTCATTCTCAGATGATCCCATGGTGGTGACCCGATCTGGATACGGTTCCGAGTATTCGGCAAAGAGATGCGCATCGTTGTACTGGTTGTTAAGGATGAAGTAGGTTGGAATGAGCAATACCAACGCTGCCGCAGCCACTTTGAGTAAGGTTCCACCAATTGATCCTCCCGAAGATTTCTGACGATTCAATGCGGCTACTTTGTTTTTCGTATCGATGTACGCTGCTGCCTCCAACAAAGCAAAGGTCTTTCGCTGAAGTTCTACTTCTTTCCGTAAATCTTCATTCGCGCTCAATTCTTCTTCAAAAGACAATCGTTCCTCCGAGGTCATTGAATCGGATAAATAAGCGTCTATTTTAGCGGTACGTTCTTCCATCTGATTCAATTTATATAGCTCATTAATAACTCACGATGCGAAGCATTATCCTTAACAATCTCTTTTAGCTTTGAGAGGCACCTGTTTTTCTTATTCATCGCGATTTGTGCATTCTTGTACCCCAATTGCGCTGAGATATCATTCATGGAATAATGTTGCGACCACATCTCAAGCACTTTTTTACAGGCTTCACCGATACTTGACAGTAAAAAGGAAACCTCCGATTTAATCTGTTCATGATTGAATTGAGCCAAGGGGGAATCTGCGGTGTCTTCCATCAAAACAATTCCATCATCGTCGGCATAGCGTTGATTCTTTTTGAGCGATTTTAACCAAAGGCTTCGGCAAATAGCAAATAGATAGGTGCTGAGTGAGCTGTCTCCTCGGAATTTGCCCTTTCGAACATTAAATACCAATTCCGTTACGCCTTCCACCAATACGGTTTCCGCATCAGATGAGTTTCCGCTATTCTTCAGTACATACGAAGAGATCTTCGATCGATTTTGATCCAATATCTGCTGAATGGCGCGCGACTCTTTTCGTCCACCTTCTTGGAGGTGTTCGAGTAGTTTAGAATCCGATATGCGTAGAATTTTTAGCACGTATATTTTAATTTAAGAGATGAAAAATCAGGCGAATCGAAGGTATGAAAATTTCATCGAACTGAAAATCTCTTCAATCCTTGGTTATATTATCTTCGCCAAACATAACCAACGAATAAAAAATAAAATGAAACGAAAGCAATTAGCTAAATGGGTTTGCGCCTTGTTCTCACTGATCTCGATACCAGTATTTTCTCAAACAACGACGCCTCAGGATCCGAATACAATTAGTCATATACACCTTGGGAATGGAGTAAACGAATACAAGACAGTTCCGCTTACTCCTAGCCAAAATGGAGCCTATTTTGCTCATTTATGGTGGAGCGGAGATAATAGTTTCAGTTTCATGGAGATTCCGCAACATACACACGCGAATACAAAAGGGAATCCGAATTTCCCTATGGTGAAAATGACAGATATCACAACTGAAAACTATGGAACGGGTGGACCGCCTCCACTAACATATACCTTCACCACAGACGTTGGAAATACATCCCCCAGAATAGTGCTTCCTAGCGGAACGGATATTTACATGCAGAATTATAGAAATGCGGTTATTGGTGATGTAATGTATCTCATTGTAAGTTACGGGAATTCAACAGGAAGACCTTTGGATGGTACCTTGAAGTTCAGTTTGGGGAGTTTTGCACAAGTTGATAATGCCATTTTGAATGATCATCCACATTTTTTTTCGAATGGAGAACGATGGGACCCAGTTAGAAAAGAATGTACGTTTCAAAATCTGGAACCAGGTGGTGAGCGTTCTATTTTACTTCCAGTAAGAATTCTTCGAAACCGCGAGGAGAAACTTGATTTCCGTGTGGATTTGCTAAAAGGAAGAAGTCAGGAGCATGGAAATCAATTGGGAATGGATTTCTTTACAATTCAGCCTTCAGTTGCCAATTCGCATGACCCAAATATGATGATAGAACATTCGGAGGCTGAGAACACGTGTGATTATCGAAATGGAAAGATTCATTACACCGTGAAATTTCAGAATGAAGGAAGCGGACCAACGCAGTATGTGCGTGTTGAATGTATGCTTGATGATAAGGTGAATATGGCCAGTATTTCTGAACTAAATTTTCCTGATTTTTTCGGAGGAGTTTTCCGAAATGGAACAATTCAAGGTACGCACATTCCTGGAGCTGGAGCAATTTATCACATCGACCGAACCAATCGCACCATTACGTTTGAGATGCACGACCTAAGGTTGCAAACGATCGCAGATCCCAATTTGACGAACCTCGAATTAGCAAGAGACCAAATTGAGTTCGATATTCAAGTCAAAAGCAATTATGTGTTTGGTCCTGCAACAGTTGCACAATCAGCTATCTATTTCGATGAAAATGATCCTATTGAAACGAATCAGGTGGAAACTGTTTGCGGAGACCCAGTTCCGTTGGGTCAGGGCGGTGGATTTCAAGAGATTAACAAACTTGAACGAAAAGAACAACGAATGATTATTGGTAATTAAAAGAGTATCCAGATAAAGTAAGAACCAGTTCGAGAGAGCTGGTTTTTTTTGTTTACCAAAGGGGCTGGTTAGGTTTGGTCATGTTCTAAGAACCAACAGATAACCAAATCTATATATCATGAAAAAGTATGTTCAATTTTTAGTGCTGATTACAGCGTTAGCTAATGTGTTCTTCGGAGCAGCTCAATCTTCTCGAAGTACGAATGCTTCAATTATTCATTACAACAGCTCAAGCAATGACTCGACCATTTTCGAAGTTGTGTCATTGATACCGAGCGATCCAGATGCTTGGTTTATGCATTTATGGTGGAGTGGCGATAATGGTTTTAGCTTTGCAGAAAAGCCAAAGCATAATCATATCGTCCCCAAAGGCAGTACTGCTCAGATGATCGATATCTCAACGGAGAATTATGGGACAGGCGGACCTCCTCCATTAACCTATACGCTTACCACAGAACACCAAGGGAGTGAGCTTCCAAAAGTTCTAGGGACAGATACATTTCTGTATGTGCAGAACTATCGAAATGCAGTAAGGCGAGACGTAACTTATTTGATCATTACCTATGGCAATTCGACTTCAGATACGATTAAAGGGAAATTAAGAGTGGATGTGGGTGCGTATGCGGAAGTATGTGACTCATTGCTTTACAGCCAGCATTACTTTCCGAACGGTGAGCGGTGGGATCCCGTTGAAAATGAGATTACTTATCACAATTTGGGTCCGGATGAAGAACGATCATTACTCATTCCGGTGTACATCAAGCCAAATGAAAAACAATTCCTCGATATGAAGGTGACGCTTTTCAATACATTGGCAGAAACATATACCGATCCAAATGGAGATCATCAGTTTGTTCGCAAGTTAGCTGTGGCAGATTCGCACGATCCAAACATGATGATTGCGCAGTCAGATGCCAAAAGTAATTGCGACTATCGAGGAGGAAATATCCATTATACAGTGAAATTTCAAAATGATGGAAAAGGAAAAACCGAATATGTACGTGTAGAATGTCATTTGGATGATAAACTTGACTTGGAAACGATCGAGAATGTGCGTGTCCCCGTGAAATTTTTCGGTCAGGGATGTAGAGAAAGCAACGCGACACAAAATGATGTTGTTCGAGGAGCGTATGAGGCGAATTGTGGTGCGATTTGGCACGTAGATCACGATAGACGAATACTCATAGTCGAGATGCACGATATCAAACTCTATTCGAGTATAGACGGAAACTTGCCGCGTATTGATATGGCACGAGGTCAAATTGAATTTGATGTGAAAGTGAAGGATGATTACATCTTTGGCTCTCCTGTTCTGGCGCACTCCGATATTTTCTTTGATCATCATGGTGCGATTGTGACGAACACAACTGAAGTTGGATGTGACCAACCCATTGCGGAAAGCGATGGAGGTGGATATCAAAACGGAATGAGCTGTTTCGTGCAGAAATGGGTCTGGTGGATTTCTGCTGGACTTTTGGCGATAATTCTACTGTTAATCATCTTGTTGATTCGAGAAAGACGGAAACGTCGAAAGCTTCAGAAAGCATAAATTCCGAGGATTAATTTCTGTAATTTAGCAGCATGAGGAACCAACTTGTGCTGCTTTTTTCATTGTTGCTATTGGTCTTTTGTGGAGTTTCCATACAAGTATCTACTTCTTCTGAAAATTCCCCGGAAAAGAAAGAGTTGAACCTTGCTCCATCTGATTCCCTTTTGAGTTGGATGTCTAACTTAAAAACGAAAAGCCAGGTTTATCGCGATAGTGGACAGATTCAAAAGGCGGTGGATTTTCTATCTGAGATCATTCAAAAGCGCTGGAGAGATCCTGCAACAAGTGAGGAATACGAAAAACTGGCATGGGTTTTTACCAATCGTGCGTACCTCTATCACGAAAGACAGGGCGATTTTCTGGCGGCCAAGGAAGATTACCTATCAGCACTGAAGCAGTTTGAAGGATGCGAACCCTCCGATTATTTAGTAGCGCGATACGTCTATCAACCCTTGGGGAATATTTATACACGACTTGGAGAAAATGAAATTGCTATTTCTATGCTAGAAAAATTCAAGCGCGTCTGCGAAGAAACGGGGGAAACAGAAGCTTTGATGAATGCGTACAACGATATTGGGCGCGCCTACATGAATTCAGGCGAGTTGGAAACGGCAATACAACTTTTTAGGCAGGGAATTGACATTGATCCATCGGATCAGTTTAGTGTGGGGTTGCTGTACTCAAGTAAAGCAGAAGCGGAAGAGAAAAGTGATGCATACGAAGAAAGTATGAAGTCTGCGCAATTGAGCATTGCATGCCTAAATCGTGTGTTAAAAGAGGTAAATCAAACGGATTATCATTTTGAGGCCGCAAAACGCTATAAAATTGGGGTGTTGGCAACAATGGCGAAAGTGCAAAGTCATATTGGGAATCTCGCTCGGGCACACGAAAATTATCAAGCTTCCCATGATTTGGCAATGGAAGTATATCCGCAAAAACACAGGGCTGTCGCTCGGACATTTGTGGAATTGGGGAATTCATGGTCCGAACTGGGAGATGGCTCCGAGGCAATGAAAAACTATCAGTTGGGCTTGAATGCAATGGTGGATGGTGTCGATTTAAATGATTACCTCGCCAACCCGTCGAAAAAGATGCTCTTTGCTGATGTCGTAATTGGAGAGGCGCTTGTTCAAAAAGCAAAAGTTGCACACCAGTTGTTTCAAAAGGAGAAGAAGAATCAATGGTTGAAGGCTTCCGCAAAGGCATTTCTAGCCTATTTTGATTGGGTTGATGTTCAGCGATCGGAACAATTTGAATTCAATTCGAAGCTTGGAGCGGCAAGTGAAATCCATCGGACTGGAGAATTTGCGCTGCAAACGTTTTATGATCTCTATCAACAGGGAAAAAATAAGGACTGGATTGATACGGCATTTATGTTGATGGATCGAACCAAGGCGATTGTCCTAGCAGAGGAACGTGGATTCAAAGAGCTTGCGAATAATAATCCGAAGATTCGTGATTTGTTGAAGAAGCAAAATGCATTGAAGTTTCAACGATCCTTGTTTAAGACAGATATCCGAAAAGCGGAGGAGCAAGGCAATGCGAAGGATGTTCTTCGTTTGAAAAAGAGAATGAGTGAACTTGACGAGCAGTCTCAATTGTTAGAGCAAACAATTCGTTGGATTTTTCCCGCTTATCGCATGCAGGCCAGCTCTCAATTGAAGGGAGAAGTGGAATCAAAATTAAAGACAAAGCTGACGTCGAGAAAAGCACAGTTGCTGAGCTACTTTGTTGGAAATGATTGGTTGTATGCTGTTCTCGGAGAACCTGGAAAGTTTGAGTTCGTTCGTATTCCAGAGCACAAAATGAAAGATGAGGTCACGTCATTTTTAGCTGAGTTGAATAACCCCAACACATCGAGTCCGGAGAGTTTTGAACGAGAAGCAAAGGAATTATACGATGTTTTGATTTCGAAGAAGATAAAAAGTTCCAACTGGGTAATTCTTCCTGATGGAATTTTGAACAGCTTACCATTTGAAGCGCTTGTTTCAAAGAGAGCGAAAGGTGAGGTGTCTTACAAGAAGATGAATTACGCCTTGAAGGATCGGGTTATACAATATGCTCCGTCTGCCTACTTTTTCGGGCAGGATCATTTTGGAGAGCGTGCTGCCAAGTCGTTCTTGGGTGTTGCACCGGTCTTTGAGAATTCTGCTTCGTACGCGTATTTACCCAAATCGAAGGAAGAATTGCAGGTGGGAGTAGAACGTTTTTCTGGAGAAGAAATAACAGGCAGTCAAGCGAGTAAAAAACGTTTTCTAAAGGTGGCGCCAGAGTACGATATTTTGCACGTTTCTACGCATGCTGGGAGTAATTCGGGTGAAAACAATGATGCTTGGATGGTTTTTTCGGATGATGAATCGAAGGATTACCGATTGGAAGCGAATGAACTTCTTCAGCTTGATTTGCCTGCTAGTTTGGTTGTGTTGAATGCATGCGAAACAGGCACTGGAACGGTTTTTCAGGGGGAAGGTCCGATGAGTTTAGCGAGAGGCTTTTTGGATGCAGGATCGCAATCTACCGTAACCAACCTATGGAGCGTGAGTCACGAATCGAACGCGGCGATTATGCATTATTTCTACGAAGATCTTAGTGAAAACCAATCGCCTTCACGTGCATTGACCCATGCGAAACTGACGTATTTGGCAAGTGGCGAAATTGATGATGCCAGTGCGCACCCTTTCTATTGGTCGTCGGCAATTCTTATTGGGACAGATGTTCCTGTTGGTTTAACACCGAGTAATTCGGGTTGGATGTGGATCTTATTTGGATCACTAGGAGTTATGCTTCTCGGTGGTCTTGTGTACTTTAAATGGCGACGAAAAGTCGTTTAAACGAAGCGTTCATCAACTTCCATCACATGTCCACAATTATCACACGTTCGATTCTCTTCGGAAGCGTAGAATTCGCGGAAACGCGATAGGAAATCCTTTTCGATATCTTCAAGTGGGAATCGATACTCATACAGTTTGTGGTTGCATTCGTCACAGAACCACATCAAGCCGTCGGTCATGTCAGTACCTTTTCGCACGCGTTCAATAACGAGTCCAACGGTGTTTTCTCCACGAATAGGTGAGTGAGGGATGTTTCCTGGAAGTAAGAACATCTCACCAGGACCAATTTTCACCTCTTTGGCTTGTCCATCTTCTTGAACTTTCACGGTGATTTCACCTTCCAACTGATAGAACAATTCTTCACTTTCATTAAAATGATAATCTTTTCGAGCGTTCGGTCCTCCTACAATCATGACGATGAAGTCTCCCGCCTCAACGTAGAGATTCTTGTTGGATACAGGTGGCTTTAGCAAATCACGATTATCATCGATCCACTTTTGAAGATTGAAAGGTGCTCTCATGGGTTCCTAATTTTTAGATAAAGGTAAGAAAACTGCACAAAAAAAAGCGTCCCGTCCCGAGAAGTATCGGGAGCGGGACGCTCTATAACTTTTAATTACTTCCTATTGTAGAACAATACGGAAAGTTTTTCTTGCTGAGTCATTGTAAACTTCAATCAAGTAGATTCCTGCTTCTAATCCTCCAAGATCAATCTCAGTTGTAGATGATCCTGTAATGGCAGCAGTTTTACCACTGATTGCGCTTCCTTTAACGTCAGTTAATTGGTAGCTAAATACGTCAGTTGATCCGAAGTTTGTGATGTTCACTACACCGTTAGTTGGGTTAGGGTAAACATTCATTTCTCCGAAGAACAACTCTTCAGTATTCAAGTAATCACAAGATGGTGAAACATTTACAACTACGTTTGCTGTATCAGCTGGACAAACACCGTTGTCTGTAATGTAATCGTAGTTGAATTGTCCAGGGATTCCACTTGCAGTAATATCAGCTCCGGCCAATGGTGCGTTTGAAGGATCGAACCAAGTACCACCCAAATCAACGTTACCAGAAAGTCCGTTCAACAAGTTCAAAGGCTCGTTTTGACAAACAGTCAATGTTCCGTCGTCACCAGCACTTGAAGGTCCGTAGATCTCAACTTGTTGCATTGATGTATCTGCCGCACAACCATCAGTTACTACATATTCGAAATCGAATACTTGGTAAGCCAATCCTGCTGATGGGAAGATAGAATCTGCAAAGTTTGCTGTTTGAATCATTTCGTACCAAACACCACCTGCATCTTGTCCAGTCATTCCGTCGAACAAGTTAACAGAGTCTCCAGTACATACATTGATAATACCAGTTGTTGCTCCTGCGTCTACAACGATCTCACGAAGAGAAAGCGAGTAAACACCTGTAGTGAATGAACTCCATGAATCGTGCATCAAGTAGTAAGTGTTACCTGGTGTCAATCCACAAATACTGAAATCAGGAGCTCCAGATGATCCGTCAAGAGCGTCATCGTTTGCTCCAAGAAGTGTGTATGTTGAGAAGTCTCCACAATCTGTTACTTCGTAAACCGCAACCTGTCCATCAAATCCAATGTCAGTTCCTGAAATTTGAACGTTTCCTGAAGCAGGAGCGTCAAATGTAAACCAAGTTGTAAAGTCGATGTTTGAGTTACCCCAACCGTCACTTGTTTGGTATCCTGTTGAAGGAGGTGCAATTGTGTTTTCGTTCACTTGAGTTGTTGCTCCAGTGTTATCGAAGGCGTAAGGTGTTCCATCAACTGGAAGTGTCTCAGCCAAACATGTAGAGTCGTTTGTCAACGGCATTGTGAATGTAATTGGTCCAACGTAGTTAGATGTGTCAGTACCACATACAGCTTGAACGTATACTTCGTAAACACCACCAGCCATAAATGTAGCATCGAAAGTAGTGTCTGTAAAGTTGTTGTCAGCATTCACAGTAGTCCCAGAGTACAAGTTGAATCCGAGAGGTCCGTATTGAACGTTAAATCCAGTTGAAGGGTATGTTCCAATACCACTGCTTTCAGTCCATGACCAATCTGTGAACAATGAATCTACTGCTGTTGCAGTGTTCAATCCAGTTACATCAGAACAGTTTGGTAAAGTTGTGAATGTTCCCATCAAACCACCAGTACTTTGAAGCGTACCTGGGTTACAATCTGCATAAATGTATACATCGTATTGTGTAAGATCATCTAATCCTGACAATACAGCTACGTTTGTTCCAGAAGTGATTGTTGTTCCTGTAACAGCTGGGTCAAATCCAGCAGGACCGTAAATGATAGTCCAGTTTGCCTCAGAAGCTAAACCAGCATCCCAAGTAATTCCTGCTCCGTTTGCAGTTGTGTATGAAACAGTGAAGTTAACTGGGTTTGGACAGTCTGTGTAGAAGAAGTGGATACATGAGTTATCCATCAAGTATGACATATCGTTGTTAGAAACGTCGATGTCTTGGTTAGGACCTGCAATACCGATGTCTGCACCTCCACCATAATCATCACCTGAGAAAGAACCACCGAATACAGGATCATCATACACGTAGTAGATTTCGCCTGTTGCTTCTTCAATTTGTACTTGGAAAGTTACGTTTGGCGCTCCAACACTTCCTGAGAAGTTACAACGTTGGTGCCATTGTACAATAAATACTTGGTTTGGTGATGTTCCGATTGTTTCGTAGAATACACCTCCTGTTTCAGAATCCAAATCGTCCAACCAAGGGTAAAGACCATCTACTTGGTTTGCCATGTTTCCTGAGAATGAAGTATTCCCTGTAAGTGTTCCAAGTTTAATATCTCCGTTGTTTCCAACTGAAACTTCAGTGATCAACTGTGATCCTTGGTAAAGGAAGCTAAATGGAATTGTAACTCCAGCTTCTCCATCATCGGCCAAAGCCAAATCAGTTCCTGTTGTTGAGATGTCAACGAATCCACCTGTTGGACAATCTGCGTTCCAATCCATGAACGATCCTTGGTTATATGTGTTGAATGTGATTGGTCCAGCATAAATAGACGTGTCATTCGGTGCACATGCAGCACGAACGTAAAAATCGTAGAACATGTTTGGAGTCAATCCAGAGATCGTTTCCATCACGTTATTCGTAGTAAGGCTAGATGTTCCAGTTCCAGGGGTGAAACCAGTAGCACCATATTCCATTGCCCATTCTCCTTCAGTACCTCCAGGTGTCCAAGTAAACGTAGCAGAAGTCAAGTCTGCACTGTTCAAAGTAAGACCACTTGGAAGTGGACATGTAACAGATTCAATGAAACTTACGTCATCGATGTAGAGATCAAAATCTCCGTTGTTCCATGCAGCTGCAAATCGCCATTGAACGTTTGATCCTTGAGGAATTTCAACAGCAGTTGCAAAGGTTGTAACCGTTGCACATGTGTTTGCAGGGATATGGTTTGTTTGGTCAATTACCGTATCAGCTACCCATGTAGCTCCTCCGTCAATTGTGTGCTCCAATGTCAAAACACCCCAGTCTCCTGTTGTTGCTGTATTCGAGAAGTAATCAACAATTTTGTAATTAAACGAAATGTCAATTTGACCACCATCAGCCGTGTAAGTCGGTGTTGAGGCGTCTGCAGTTGTAACGGATGAATAAAGATTTTCGTAGAGTGCTTCAGAACCGCAAGCGTTTCCACTCGTGCTTGTTCCAAATCCATTTACCGTCCAACCAGCGGGTATTCCCGAGTTAAAATCTTCAGACACAAATACTTGTGAGTTACCTAGTAGTGGGGTCAATATTAGACCTGCACATGCTAGGAGTTTGTAGAGTTTTTTCATAAAAAAAATAAATTAAAGTCTAATTTCTAACAAATATACGAATACTAGAACGGTTTGGTTGGGGATTAATATTAAATATTACCTAGGTAGAAAGTTTATCATTGTGTTATATTTTCATTTAGTTCGTGTATTTTTGTTGAAATTATTGAACGAAAAGGCATGGATCTTAGAGAAAAAACGGCGGTAGTATGTGGTAGCACACAAGGGATTGGTTTTGAATCGGCAAAGCTAATGGCCGAGAGAGGCGCTTCTATAATTCTTGTTGCGCGAAATCAGGAAAAACTTGAAGAGGCAATGGGTAAACTGGATAGCTCTGCTGGACAGAAACATCAGTATTTGGTTGCTGATTTTTCAAAACCGCAAGAGCTAAAGTCTGTTTTAAATGAATTTGTATCCGCTGGAAATAAGCCTGACATTTTAGTAAATAATACGGGAGGACCAAAAGGAGGGTTGATCATTGATGCAGATCCTCAAGAATTTCTTGATGCATTCAATCAACACCTAATTTGTAATCATATTTTGGTGCAAGCTTTGGTGCCTGGAATGAAAGAAAATGGCGGTGGAAGCATAATCAATGTGATTTCAACCAGCGTGAAGCAGCCGCTAAATAATTTGGGGGTGTCCAATACCATCCGAGGAGCGGTAGCGAACTGGAGTAAAACAATGGCGAACGAATTGGGACAATTCAATATTCGCGTAAACAATGTGCTGCCGGGAGCAACCAATACGGGTAGACTGAATAGTATCGCAGCTGTAAAAGCGGGAAAAACAAATGATTCTGTAGAGTCTGTACTCGAAGGAATGGCTCAACAATCTCCAATGCAGCGTATCGCTGAACCGACAGAGGTAGCTGAGGCAATTGCTTTCTTAGCTTCGGATCGTGCTTCTTACATCAACGGAATCAATATTCCTGTGGATGGCGGAAGAACAAAATCTTTGTAATTAGAGAAATGGATGAGAAGGTAATGGGAATTACCTCAAGACATTCACGTGACCAACGATTGTTTTTTGGCGTTCAGAATTCGTCAGGAACCGTATCTTGTAGCTATATGTTCCGTCAGTTACATACCGACCATCAAAAGTACCGTCCCAAATAAAATCGAGTTCATTCGAGGTGAATACGGTTTCTCCCCATCGGTTGAAGATAGAAATGTCTAGGGTTTGAATACCAATGGTACTTGCCCTGAAGTCGTTGTTAAATCGATCTCCGTCTGGTGTAAATGTGTTGGGAACATAGATATACCATTCTTCTTCAATCTCAATTGTTCGTGTAACCGTGTCCGTACAACCTTTATCATCGTATGCAATAAGCGTGATGTCATAAAAGCCTGGTTCTATATATGTGTTGGTCGGATGTACGTCTGTAGATGTTGTATTGTCTCCAAAATCCCAATCGTACGTTTCACCGTTCACCGTTAAGTTCTGGAATTGAACTGGAACATTGTTGAAAACCGTTTCACTCGAAATAGTGAAGTTTGCTGTTGGCTTCACGATAATTACATCGGTTGAGCCGTTCACCACAAATGTTTGACACTCATCAGAAACAATTACCGAATACGTAGTCGTTGCATCTGGCTGAACATATACCGTAGATGTCGTTTCTCCGCTGTGTGGCCAGAAATAGAAGTATGCTCCGAAACCACCACTTGGTGTAACGCCAATTTGAATAGAATCTCCAGGGCAGATTTCAACGGAAGGTGTCATTTCCAATGTAAGAGGTGGACTCGTAATGGTATACACAATTGTTTCTGTGGCACTATTTCCACAGTTGTCCGTTACCGTCACAGTGTACGTTGTTGTCATGGGCGGCTGGATGTCAAGCGTTGGTGTATTGCCCAAGTTGGAATCAAAGTTTGATGACCATTGATACGTGTAGTTTCCTGATCCACCAGATGGATTTGCTTCCAATGTTTCTTGAAGATAAGGACAAATTACTGTGATATCGGGTGTTTCATTTAGTAATAATGGTGGTAAAACAGGAACAACGACCTCAAAGTTGTCCGTGTCCGTTTCGTTAAGACAATCGTCTGTTACGGAAACAGAATAAGTGGTTGTTGAACTGGGGGATACTGTAATACTTTGCGTTGTTTCTCCTCCTGGTAACCAGTTGTAGGTGTATGGTGCAGCGCCACCTGTTGGCACAGCCGTAAGTGTAATTTCCTCCCCTGGACAGTTGATCGTTCCGCCTTCTATCACTACGTCTACAGGTTCAATATCTTCGATAAACAAATTCAAGACAATTGGGTTAGGGTTGCCACATGGATCGAGAATGGGTAGCGTAAACGTCACCGATTCTTGTCCTTCTGCAATTCCATCTTGAAATGCGCTGAAAGAAAATTGTACACTTTGAACTCCTGCAGGGAATGTTATCGAGTTCGGAATGTCCGAATAATCAACACCTTCAATAGCTGTTCCGCTCATGTTGATTGGAATGGTCATGGGTGTCGCCAAATCGTTCGTTCCTCTTTCCAGCGTAACAGTTGTTGTAACACAACCTTCAGCCATGATGTCTGGATTTGCGAAGAGATTTTGGGACATTGTGTGAGAAATTTCCACAGGTGTTTTTGATGAAAGGCTGTTCGCTTCCAAAAAGATTCCAGAATCGTAAATGCGATCACCTACATCGGCAATAGCAATGATCAAATGATAGGTTTGTCCACATTGAACTTTCGATTCTGCTGTAAGCACTTTGGTGAAACCATCGTATTGAATGTAATTTGCTGAACCGTTTTGTGGTGCTGAATTTCCATCTCCATTATTCACGAAAAAGCCTGGGTTAGAGCCTGCGTTTACATTGTTAATAGCAACAGCCTGACCATTTGGAAGTCGTGCGATGTTTTGCATTCCTCCAGGAATTCCTGGGCCGGAGATGAAAAATCCGAAGACGTCATTGAATTGAGACCCAACATATTCTGGATATTCTTCTGAACCGAAAACATAGTTGAAGCGAACGGTGTCAGAATAGGGAACGAAATCGAATTCGAGCACAGCAGCATCATAGGTCGAACCTCCAACTAGGTTGCTCAACAATCCAATTCCTGGTGCACCATTCTCCACCCCTGAGCTTCCACTGTTGTTAGGACCGTGCGGACCGTTTCCTGTATTCAGAACGGTACCTGTTGTCATCACAACGCCTGAAGCAAGTCCTACATTACAATTTGAACCGTCAAATTCTCCAATCGAAGTGGGAGTTCCGTTGAATGTAATATTGGAAACGGTTACCCCAGATCCGAGCAAAACATTCTGAACCAACCCATTTGGAGATTGATTGGTGTTCGTCACCAATTGACTCATCGAAAAGAGTGGAAAAAGAAAGGTTGATATGTAAATTAAGTATTTCACCTATTACTATGACGTAAATTTAATTAAAACGTTTGCTTTCAAGCTTGCAAATTTTAGGCCAACATCACGATTTATAGTTTGTTAACGATTAGAATGATCTTTTATTTGCGGAAATATGAATAAATGTACAGTTTTGTAACCCATGAACTGGTTCAAGAAAATTTATCGTTGGCTTCAAAAGAATGTGAAGTATTCTGCCTCTGACCCGAAGTCATTCGATGAGATTTGGAGTTTCCAGAGTACAACGATTCGAATCGCAAGCCTGTTGATTATACTCGTAATCGTACTTGGAGCTGGTTCTGCCTATTTGTTCTCTGGTTTTTTTCAACGATTGTCAGGAAATCCGTCCATCAGTAGAAGTCAATTGGAGGAGCAGCAAATGGAGATTGATGATCTTAACAGACAAGTAAAAGTCCAAACGAACTACATCGAGAATATCAGATTGATTCTTTCCGGAGATGTTCCGATGCGAATTTCGGACGATACGCTGACGCAAGTGCATCAAATTGATTTGAATAAGATCAAAGAAGGACAAACAAAGGCTGAGCGCTTACTTTCGAAGGAAGTACGGAACGATATGAGTACACCGACGGATATGAAGAATTCTTCAATTGAGTTTTTTGGAAGTCCTGTGCTTGGAGTGGTTAGTCAGAAATTTAATGCGTCAAATCATCCAGGGATTGATATTGTGACAACCAAAAATGAAACGGTAAAAGCGTGTTTGGGTGGAACGGTAATTTATGCTGGATACACACGCAAGGATGGGCACATTGTGATTTTGGTGCATGCTGGGGATTATGTTTCCGTGTACAAACACAACAAAACAATCCTCAAAAAAGTAGGGCAGAAAGTTCAGTTGGGAGATCCAATTGCGGTGGTAGGAAATACGGGAGAGAATACAACAGGACCTCATTTACATTTTGAATTGTGGTACCAACAATCGCCCGTCAATCCAGAGACGTACATGCAGTTTACTCGGTAATTCCTTGAAGTGAGGATAACTTGTTGTAGATTCCTCCTTTTTTCATCAATTCTTCGTGAGTTCCTGATTCCATGATTTCTCCTTTGGAGAGAACGATGATGTTGTCTGCGTTGCGAATGGTACTCAATCGGTGAGCAATAACCAAACTGGTTCGATCCTTCATCAAATTGTCGAGCGCTTCTTGAACGAGGTATTCCGATTCGGTATCTAGTGCAGATGTAGCCTCATCCAAAATGAGAATAGGTGGATTCTTCAATACGGCCCGAGCAATGCTCATACGCTGGCGCTGTCCTCCTGAAAGTCGATTTCCTCTTTCACCAATGTTGGTTTCGTATCCTTCTGGCAACTCCATGATGAAATCATGCGCATTTGCAATTTTTGCAGCATGGATGATCTCTTCGTCTGTTGCGTTGTTCATTCCGAATGCGATGTTTTCGCGAATTGTCGCGTTGAACAAAATAGATTCTTGTGATACAATACCAATCTGCTGACGCAAATCCATGGTTTTCACTTCGCGAATATCCACACCGTCAAAGGTAATTGATCCTTCTTGCACATCGTAGAAACGCGGAAGTAAATCGGCAATGGTGGATTTTCCACTTCCTGATTCACCCACAAGCGCAATCGTTTTTCCAATCGGAACAGAGAATGAAATATCTTTCAGAACGTATTCTTTGCCGTAGCGGAAGGATACATTATTGTAGCGAACTTCAGTTGTTAATTCTGGTAGCTCGACAGGTTTTTCTACTTCGTAGATTTTTTCATCGGCATTCAAAATATCGTTGATTCGATCTTGCGAAGCTTTCGATTTATTCAGATTGGCAACCGATCGGGCCATTCCTTGAATTGGGCGTAGCAGCTGAGAGAATACAATGATGAAGGCAACAAATTCTTCTCCAGAGAAGGACGAACCGTCTGGATTATCCAAAATCAACGATCCACCATACCAAACGATGCATAGCATAACGATAGCACCAACTGTTTCGTTCAATGGTGATGACAAGTCGCGCTTACGAAATGCCTTGGTGATGAGTTTTTGGTGTTTCAAGTTTTCATGTTTGAAACGACCCAGCACTTGTGTCATTGCATTGAATGCTTTGATGATCCGAATTCCACCGAGTGTTTCTTCCATCATGGAGTAAACAAGTCCCATTTGTTCTTGTCCTTGCTTGGCCGTTCGTTTCAAACTCTTTCCAATAATGCTGATAATGAGCGCTGTAAATGGAAGAAGGATCAACGAGAATAACGTCAATTGTGGACTCCAATAGATCAATACACCGAGGTGAATCACAATGGCAAGCGGTTCACGGAAGATGAGTTCAAGCATTGAGATTACCGCAACTTCGATCTCACCAACATCACTTTGCATACGCGCCATCATGTCTCCTTTACGTTCATCAGTGTAGTAAGATAATGGCAAGCGAAGTGATTTTTCGAACAGAGCATCACGGATGTCGCGTACCACCGCCATTCGCAATTGCGATTGAAACCAAACGGCTCCGTAGCGGAATACATTTTTCAGCATGAAGGCAATGGCAACGGAGATACATACAAACAACAACGCTCCTTTTGGGTCGTTTTGCGCCATGTCTTGCATCACGTAGTTGAAGTAGTCGGCAAGATATTCGAAAAAATTAAGAAAACCGCCCTTGTAAACGGGTTCACTTGCTACTTCTGTTACCGAATCATTGTCGAAAAGAATCTGCAAGAAAGGAACGAAAAGTGCGAGGGATAAAAGATTGAAGATAACGTAGAGGATGTTACAAACAATGACCAAAAGTGCCGTGCCACGATACTTAAACGAATACCTAATAATTTCTCTTAAACCTTTCATTGCGTGCAAAGATACGTTTTTGTTTATGCCATTGATAACGTCGACAAAATCAATTGCGTATTTTTGCAGCATGGGTTCAATCAGACAAAGTAGAATAGAAGAGGTGATTCGTGAAGAATTATCCATGTATTTTCAGCGAAATGCACGTGAAATATGCTTGGGAGCAATGGTAACGGTAACAACGGTACGTGTGACGCCTGATTTGTCACTCGCTCGTGCGTACATGAGTATTTTCGCTGGACCTCCAAAAGAAGAAGTGTTGGAGAATATCAAAGAGAACGCTTCAAAGATTCGTGGAGAGGTCGGAAGAAGATTGAAGAACATGAAAAAGTGTCCTGATTTGAAGTTTTTCATTGATGATTCGCTCGATTACGCGATGGAAATTGATAAACTATTGAAAAAGTGAATGAGTTACCGAGGGCTGAGCGGAGTCGAAGCCCGAGGTTAAAAAAACAAACCATCAACGTTCCTTTTTACATAGCGCGCCGATACCTTTCTTCGAAGAAGAAAAAGAACGTAATCAATTTGATTACACGTATTTCGGTGGTTGGAATTGCTGTTATTACGGCAGCGCTCATTATTTTGCTTTCTGCGTTTAATGGGATCGAGAAGATGATTGAAGAATTGTATTCCGAGTACGATACGGACATCACGATTCGATCAGAGGTCGGAAAAACATTTAATGAAGGTCGGATCGATTTTGAAGCGCTTTCCAAGCTAGAAGGAGTAAACAACTATTCGCGTGCAGTGGAAGAAGTGGTTATCCTGAAACACGAAAATAAATGGGTGAATGCCAAGATGATTGGGGTTGATTCTTCCTTTTTGACAATTACGAATATGTCCAAGCACCTCATTGATGGAAAGTCGATGTTGGAGAAAGATGGAAATAACTACGGAGTGATTGGTGCAGGGCTGCTAGATAAGTTAGGTGGTTACATTCCGGAAAATGTAGGTTTTGAATCGGTGTTTTGTTACGTGCCAAAACGAAAAATCAAGATTGGTTTCGGGAAGAATCCTTTTCGAACAAATATTATTCGCATAGCGGGTCGAATGAACTACAATCGAGAGGTGAATTCAGAAAACCTAGTGGTTCCTTTGGATTTCGCAAAGGATTTGATGTTGTACGATGATCATATTTCTGCGATCTACGTTGATGTAGATTCTACCTATAATAATGCAGCGGTTCGAGATCGAATCAAGGAAATGCTTGGATCTGAATTTGTGGTGAAAACCAATTTTGAAAAGAATGAATTGATCTACAAAACAAGTCGTTCCGAAAAGTTGATCGTGCTCTTTATTCTCCTGTTCATCTTTATTTTGGCGGCATTCAATCTCGTGGCGTCGCTAACAATGTTATTTGTTGAAAAGCTGGATAACATTCAAACCATGCAAAGTTTCGGAGCGAATAAAAAATTCATCTTCAATATTTTCTTTTTCGAGGGCTTGCTGATTTCGGGTAAGGGAATTCTGTTTGGAGCACTGTTTGGCTACGCAATCTGTTTTATACAATTGAAGTTTTCATTGTTGACAATGCCGAATTCCGGGGGGGAAGCCTTCCCAATTGCCTTGTCATGGGTCGATGGAATCTTGATCATTTCAATGGTTTCCGTCTTGAGCATCATGTTTAGTTATTTCCCTGTGAAGTATCTGATTCGGAAGAATGTGAAGTCTGTTACTTCGTAAATTCACATTTTCGCCTATGCCGACTACCACCGCTGAAGAACCATTGAAATTATCGTCCAAAGCATTTTGGTTGTTGTTTGGTGTGTTTGTGCTGTTGTGGGCATATCTTTTTGTTCGTTCATACACGGTTTTTTTTGTTCACGATGAAATTGTGACGTTCTGGATGTATGTGGTGCACTGGAACCCTATTCCAAGTCATGGATTTATTGATGCGAACAACCACTTTCTATTGAGTTTAATTGCTGGCGGTTTTACCCGACTGTTTCAATCGGAATCAATATTTGTAGTGCGATTAGGGAGTGTACTGGCTTTCCCCATTTATTTTTGGTCAACCTTCCGATTGAAGATTCTTTTTCAGGAGAAGTGGAACTTCATTTCCTTTCTATTGTTACTTGTAACAACACCTTTTCTGATTGACTTCTTTGGCTTGGCTCGAGGATACGGATTGGCATTGGCGTTTCTGTTGTTTTCGCTACAACAAGTGGTTTTTCACTTCCGTTTCGGGAGTAAATGGACGCTTTTCGGTGCTTGTTTGGGTTGGTTGTTGGCTGTTTATGCGAGTTTGACTCTTCTTCCTTTTGCCTTACTCGGAGTAGGATTGTTGGTTTTGTTTGTGTTGAAAAACCGATCCTACTTGGGGTTGATTCCTTTAGTGGTGGCTACAATCGTTTTGGGATATTTCGCCGATTACTCGTTTTTACTGAAAGAATTAGGGAAGCTATATTATGGAGGCACGGAAGGATTTTTTCAGAATACAATTCATACACTTACGTTCTATCTGTGGCAAGTAAAAGGTGTTTGGTTGGATGTTGTTTTGGTTGCGATGTCTGGTTTTATACTTTTTGTGACGGTTCGCGCCTATCTAAAGTCCAAGAGCTTATTTCAATCGGAATTATTGATTCCTCTATTTTTTCTTTTGTCCGTGGTGAGCATACTCTTGCAGCATTGGGTGTTGGGAGTGAACTATCCAGAAGATCGAGCGGCCAGTTATTTGGTGGTGTTCTTTTTCGGAGCGTTGATGTTATGCATTGATCAGTTTACGCGAAAGAAATATTTCGGATTGGGAATTACCGCGTTTTCTGCAGTGCTTTTTCTTGCAACAATGAACTTTACGCATTCTGTCAACTTTGAGCATGAACACTTGAATGAAAAACTGGTTCGATTGATTCCTGATGAAGTGAAGGGAATTCCGCCAACAACTTCTGGATATTGGAATATGGAGAATGAGCTTACGCGCCGACTCGATTTGCCGCTTCGTGTGTACCAAAGGAATGATCAGCCATTTGATACGCTCGCCGATTATATGGTGTATTATCCAAAGCCGACTTTATTGAAAACATATGAAGTTGTTCGTAAAGATGAAGTGTCGGATTTGGCGCTGCTCAAACGAAAGCATTTATTGAATCGAACGAAGGTGGATGAATTGTCTGTTGAGTTGCTGTCGGGAGCAGAATTCCAAACAGTTTATTCTGATGAGTTGTCTGAATCGACTATAATAAGGTGTAAAGGTGAGATTGGTAGATTGACGTTGGAGCACGAGGTGTTTCTGGTGTTTGTTTCTGAGGATACGATTTCAAAGCAACAATTCACCTACGAAGCGGTTCCGTTTGTTCGCAACAAGAAAATTGGAAAGGAAGGAAAAATGAAATTTGATTTCTCGTATGTGTTGAATGCACGTCCTGATGCGAATGCCTGTACTGTATATATATGGAACCAACGCCTTGATGCGTTAGAGGGGAAGCTGGAATTGGAGATGTATCACCTTTCGGAGTAGGATTTTAAACGTCATTTTTGATTTCCTAGTATTTGGCAAAACGTTGGATTGCGCACTCTTGCCAAATACTAGGAAATGGCTTTCAGCCGCATAATTCGAACGGATTCAAGGCACCCATGTCTGCGTTAAGGATGGGCGCGGCATCCTCCGATGACGAAGGAAGTCGGAGATATAGCAGACAGCCTGGCCACGACGAGACGAGAAAAAGATAGCACTTTTGAGGGGCAAATAATAGAGCGAGGAAGAGTCGTCGTGGAAACGCCCAACATTTATCTGTAACAAACTTGATTATGGATCGAAAAAGACCTTTCTCATTGTTCCACTACTTTGGTGAGTTTGAGTCGGTTTTCATTTTGTGAAGTAGTTTTTAAAGTTGGTCTACATATTTATTCACAATCGGCTTGTTTCTATGAGAAAACACGTATATTTGCACCAAAATTCCAGTAGGGTGGTGTGGAAAAACGTTTCAAAGCGCCATTCAACAAAGGAAAATGGAATGCTGTTAATTACAATAAATAGACGCCAACATGTCGAATATTAAAGGTAAAATTTCACAGGTAATTGGACCTGTAGTAGATGTAAACTTCGCAAAAGGAACAGAACTTCCTAACATCTATGACGCATTGGAAGTACGAAAAGAGGACGGTACACGAGTAGTTCTTGAAGTACAAGCTCACATTGGAGAAAATTCAGTTCGTGCTATCTCTATGGATTCTACAGATGGATTCATGAGAGGGATGGAAGTAACATCAACAGGTTCGGCTATTAAAATGCCAGCTGGTGAAGAAATCAAAGGACGTTTGTTCAATGTAGTTGGAGAAGCGATTGACGGACTGGGAGAGTTGGATAACTCAAACGGAAACCCAATTCACCGTGAAGCACCAAAATTCGAAGATCTTTCTACTGCTACCGAAGTACTCTTGACAGGTATTAAGGTGATCGACTTGATTGAGCCTTACGCAAAAGGAGGTAAGATTGGTTTGTTCGGTGGAGCCGGAGTTGGTAAAACAGTATTGATTCAAGAGTTGATTAACAACATCGCAAAAGGACACGGTGGTTTGTCTGTATTCGCAGGTGTTGGTGAGCGTACTCGTGAAGGAAACGATTTGCTTCGTGAGATGTTGGAGTCTGGAATTATCAAGTATGGTGAAGACTTTATGCATTCTATGGAAGCAGGAGGTTGGGACCTTTCGAAAGTAGATAAGAATGAAATGAAAGAGTCGAAAGCGACATTCGTTTTCGGTCAAATGAATGAGCCTCCAGGTGCACGTGCTCGTGTTGCTTTGTCTGGATTGACAATGGCAGAGTACTACCGTGATGGTGACGGTGAAGGTCAAGGACGTGATATCCTTTTCTTCGTCGATAATATCTTCCGTTTCACGCAAGCGGGATCTGAGGTGTCTGCACTTCTTGGACGTATGCCATCAGCCGTAGGTTACCAACCAACATTGGCAACTGAGATGGGAGCGATGCAAGAGCGTATTACTTCAACAAAGAATGGTTCGATTACATCGGTACAAGCGGTATACGTACCTGCGGATGAC
>JABXHO010000118.1 GCA_013373595.1 Flavobacteriales bacterium
AAAACAAAAGAGGAGAAAACGGGTGTCTTCTCCTCTTAATACCTAAACTACTACTTATGAAAACTAACTTCTACTTAGTTGCTAGATGTATTTCAAATCCTATGCCAAAGTGTATATAATGCTGGATCGATTGATGAATAATTAACGTTTGTTAGGAGTTGTAGCGGGCAAAAGCTGTGTTGGATGATGTCGAACGATCTGTGAAGGTAGTTTGCACATCTTGATGTGTAGGAATGGCAGCAATTAGCAGGAAGAAATGTCATTAACGAAAAATAGGATGTCTCCATAGCAGAGACACCCTATTGCTATTGTGGGATGTTTATACGCAGTGTGTTTCGTAGTACCAATCGGTGAAGTGCCATGCAGCCCAGCCATCATCTGGAAGCTCTAACATTTTAGCGACGTTCGTTCCGTATTCCCAGGCGGCATCTAGACAGCTATCTTCCATGGAAAGGTGCTCAAATTTTGCTTGAATGTTTTCCATTGTCGTTTGACTGGCGTAAACTTTAAGACTCAACCGAACAAGTTCTTTTGTTGATTTATCACTCTTTAGTGATGGTGCAGTTTCTTTAGGAAGAAAATTACCTGCAAATGCCGATAAGGAGGTTGTAGATGCAAGCAGTACAGTCATGAGTACATTAGTGGTTCTTTTCATAATGATTTAGATTATTAATTATTAGGAGTGAATTTAATAAGTTGTGTATTGATGATTGAATTTTTGGAAGCAATAGGATAGGGGAATATACACGTCTATTTTTATGTGATTGTAAATCAGATATTTTGATTTCATCTAAATTGAATATTTGAGCGGTTATAGATTCAAAATCCGTGGATTCGCGAGGATGAAAGTGCTTGATTAGAGTAGGTGGTGCGATGTTCGTGTAAAACAAAAGAGGAGAAAACGGGCGTCTTCTCCTCTTAATACCTAAACTACTACTTATGAAAACTAACTTCTACTTAGTTGATACGTATATGTCAAATGCCGTGCCAAAAAGACGTGAATAAAGGCTCTCATGCACTATTCGATTCATTATTAGATGTTTCAATCTGAGGACAAATTTTGGCATCGGTTTCATGCTAAAGCTTGAAGGGTATTCGTCTTTTCAAATTGGAAAGTTGCGTTTCATTTTGGTTAAATTGACAGTGAAGGAAAGGGGGTAAAAAGAAGAGAGGAGAGAACTGGCATTCTCTCCCCTCAAAACCTAAACTACTACTACTTATGAAAACTAACTACTACGAAATTGATGCTCTTGATGTCAGACATCAATTTGTATTGTTATATGTAATACGCTGAACTCACCGAAAAATTACATGCAGCCCCCCTTTTTTAACATATTTTTTGTGATTTTGCCCGTTTTATCGGTTGTTGAGCATAAAAACAGGATGAATGTTCTGATTGAATCCTTTTTTCGTCGGTCTTGATTCAAATCGCGTTTTGTCAAATTGAAAATGATCACTGAAAGAGATGACAAAAACTCAGTAAGATCTTTTTGATCGGCTGATGGCTCTTCACTGGCATGTCAGAAAGTACGTATATCGATTCATTTATAGTTGATCCACAATTTGCCTGAAAATGTTCCACCAATTGACTCTTTCGGCCTTTAATCGATTCTCGTGATCATTCAGCAAGACGATAATCACGTTTTTTTCTGGATAAATATATAGGTGTTGTTTGTTCATTCCGATCGCCATAAAATCACCATATTCCTTCAGACCGATGTGCCAAGAATAATTGTAGTTGAAGCTACTCCCATCCGTTGTGTCGCGAGTAATCGACTTATTATACCACGATTCACTAATAATTTGCTTTCCATCCCAGACGCCTTTGTTTAAGTATAATCGTCCGAATTTTGCATAATCGAGTGTAGTAGCTCCGATACAACAAAATGCTTTTTCTAGTTGGTTGATTTTATCTACACTCCATTCAGCATCGGTACACATGCCAATCGGCTTCCAAATTTTCTCCTGAAGATATTCGGATAACGGGACATTCGTTGCTCTTTGAAGAATTAATCCAAGCAGTTGTACATTGACATTTAAGTAATGTTGTTTCGTACCTGGGATTGTATCAAACTTTAGTCTGTCTAGCGCTTTCAATGAATTTCGACCGTAGTAGATGGTTGCGTCGGTGCTGAGGCGATACTTCAATCCGGAAGTATGGTTCAAAAGATGTTCAATGGTGAGTAGTTCCGCATACTCTAATTCTTTCAGTTCAGGAATGTATGTTGCAACGAGTTCTTGTTCATTTTTTATGAATTCTTCTTCGATCGCAATACCGATTAATGCGGAAGTAAATGATTTCGCAATCGAGTAGGAAGGATGAAGGGTATTCTCGTTAAACGAATCGTTGGAATAATTGTATTTAAGCGTATCATTCTGGATGATGGCGAAACTTCGAATGTTGTGTGTGGATACAAACTCCTTAAGTGAAACGAAAAATGGGATGTCCTTTGTCCAATCGTTAATTTTCAATTCATCCAAAGAATTTTCTTCCAAATGATTAAACTCAAAGCAGCTATCACTCGCTTCTATGGTTGAAGATTCAAATCGATGTTGATCTTTACTATCGGGACGTGCAAGAAACACACTCTTCGCCGGAACGCAGCTGTACATACTAATGAGAATAGCGCCGATAATGTGATAGATCTTTGGATGCATGAGCGTATCGTCTAGTATACGATAATTTTGGTGAAAATGTAAAAACGCCACCCGAAGGCAGCGTTTTCATTATCGTTTATTTCTGATTACAAGCCCAACAAAACTTCTGCTGGATCTTTCGCTCCGAAAATCATTCGTTCTGGATTCTCAAGCATTTCTTTCACTTTTACCAAGAAGCTTACTGATTCCTTACCGTCAATGATGCGGTGGTCGTAAGACAGGGCAACGTACATAATTGGACGAATTTCTACTTTCCCATTGATGGCAACAGGTCGCTCAACAATGTTATGCATTCCCAAAATCGCTGATTGTGGTGGGTTGATAATTGGTGTAGACAACATCGAACCGAAAACACCTCCATTTGTGATAGTGAATGTTCCACCTGTCATTTCGTCTGGAGTGATTTTTCCATCACGTGCTTTAATCGCCAAGCGTTTAATTTCACGCTCGATTTCTGCCAATGACATTTGTTCTGCGTTGCGAACTACTGGTACCATCAATCCTTTTGGAGACGATACAGCAATACCAATATCAGCGTAATCATGGAATACCATTTCATCACCGTCAATTTGCGCGTTAACAGCAGGGAAGAGGTTCAATGCTTCAGTTACTGCCTTTGTAAAGAAGGACATGAATCCTAAATTTACTTCGTGATGCTCAGCGAAGGCTTTTTTGTACTTCGTACGCATGTCCATGATTGGCTTCATGTCTACTTCGTTGAAAGTAGTCAACATAGCCGTTTCATTCTTCACAGAAACCAAACGCTCAGCAATCTTACGACGAAGCATTTTCATGCGCTCACGATTTTGGTCTCTTGTTCCTCCCCAACCTTGAGCGGCATCAGCAGAGAATCCTCCAGCCATTGCAGCTACAACATCTTGTTTTGTGATGCGTCCGTCTTTGCCAGTTCCATTAATTTGGTTCGAAGAAATACCATTTTCAGCCATAATCTTAGAAGCGGCGATAGAAGGTGTTCCTGTTGCGTAAGTCTTTTCTCCCGATGACTTTTTTACGGGGTCTGGACTTGGAGCGTCAGCTTTCTTTTCTTCCGATTTACTTTCTGATTTCGTCTCAGTTTCAGCCGGTGCACTTTCTTCCTCAGAAGAAGACTCAAATCCTTCTGGTTTTTCTGCAGATGTGTCAATCAAGCAAACAACAGCTCCTACAGCTACAGCGTCTCCTTCTTCTGCTTTCAAAGTGATAACTCCACTTTCTTCTGCGGGCAATTCGAGCGTAGCTTTGTCTGAATCCACTTCTGCAATGGCTTGATCTTTTTCTACGTAATCTCCGTCAGATACCAACCATTGAGCAATTTCTACCTCGGAAATCGATTCTCCAGGGCTTGGCACTTTCATTTCTAATACTGACATCTTCTTCTATTTAATATTTAAAGATTGAATAAATTTTTCAATCTGTCAATTTTTGTTTCTGAGCCCTTCGAAGGGCAATCTCATTCGTTTTTATTTCCAATTAGGCTTTTACGTTGCTTTTTCCGTAGTGAAACAGGTCTGAGAATAATGCACTCAAACGACGTTCGTGCAAATCCTTTGACCCTTCAGCCGCGGCTGCAGAACTGTGTCGACTAATACCGATAAGGTTCCAATCGCGCAATTCCATTGCCATATAGCGCCAAGCTCCCATGTTTTCAGGCTCTTCCTGTGCCCAAATAACATTGCTTGCGTTGTACTTTTCCTTGATCGCTTCAAGTTGTTTCAATGGAAGAGGATAAAGTTGCTCAACACGCACAAAGGCCATGTTTTCGATCTCTTTTTCCTTCGCTTTTTCTGTTGCTTCGTAGTAGAATTTACCTGAGCACAGTACAAGCGTATCCACGTTTTCTGCTTTCGCGTTTGGATCGTCAATTACTTCTTGGAATCTTCCAGATGCCATTTCATCCAGTGATGATGTTGCATCAGGATGGCGTAAAAGCATTTTTGGAGAGAATACAACCAATGGCTTTCTGAACTCACGGTTGATTTGTCGACGAAGCAGGTGGAAATGATTGGCTGGAGTTGAAGTATTCACGATTTGAATATTCAAATCAGCACATTGTTGTAAGAAACGCTCCATTCGTCCACTTGAGTGCTCAGCTCCTTGACCTTCGTACCCGTGTGGCAATAGCATAACCAACCCGCTTTGCGTCATCCATTTGTCTTCACCAGCAGTAATAAACTGATCGACCATGATTTGTGCTCCGTTGTAGAAATCTCCAAACTGAGCCTCCCAAATTGTCAATCCGTTCGGACAAGCCAATGAGTATCCGTATTCAAAACCAAGAACACCGTATTCTGATAAGAATGAATTGTAAATGGTAAATGGCGCTTGCTTGTCTGATAAAAGGTTGAGCGTTACGATTTCTTCTTCGGTGTCTTCTGTTTTAACCACAGCATGACGGTGCGAGAATGTACCACGTTCAACATCTTGACCACTAATTCGTACAGGATGTCCTTCTTCTAAAAGCGTTGCATACGCTAACATCTCAGCTGATCCCCAATCCAATTTGTCGGTTTGGATTGCTTCGAGACGTTGTTTGAAGATTTTAGAAATCTTTCTGAAATATTTTTTTCCTTCCGGAAGTGTGGCGAGTTTCTCACCCAATTCCAAGAGCTTTTTCTTTTCTACGCCTGTTTGAGGTGATTCATCAAAATCATCTTCAGTTCCCGCACGGTACCCTTCCCATGAATTCTTGAGGAAGTCATAAGCCATTGCTTTTTCGTGCTTGCGCGACTCCGTAAATTCTTCCTCTAAGTAGTCGATGTACTTCGCAGAGAACTCATCTGCTTCTTCCTTCGTAACATTTCCTTCAGAAATGAGCTGCTTGAGGTAAATCTTGCTTGGGTTGTCGTGCTTTGCAATTAAATTGTACAAGTGCGGCTGCGTAAATTTCGGCTCATCTCCTTCGTTATGTCCGTATTTACGGTAACCTAAAAGGTCGATGAAAACATCACTTTGGAAGTGTTGGCGATAAATTACGGCCATTTCCATTACCTGAATTACTGCTTCTACGTCGTCCGCGTTTACGTGGAACACTGGACACAATGTTGCTTTCGCAATGTCGGTACAGTAAGTAGATGATCGTCCGTCCAAGTAGTTGGTGGTAAATCCAACTTGGTTATTGGCTACAATGTGGATTGTTCCTCCTGTTTTGTAACCATCGAGCTGTGCCATCTGCACCGTTTCGTACATTACACCTTGACCTGCTACGGCTGCATCACCGTGAACAAGAACAGGACAAACTTTAGAGAGGTCGTTCCCCAAATCATTATCCGCCATTGCTCGAGAAATTCCTTCCACAACTGGATTTACCGCTTCTAAGTGAGAAGGGTTTGGAGATAAGGTAAGTCCAACTTCCTTTCCGTTTTTTGCTGTGATGTATGAAGTGAAGCCTTGGTGGTATTTCACATCACCATCAAAAGTCTCATCCAAATCGAATTCTTTTCCTTCGAACTCAGAGAAAATATCTTTTGGTCGTTTTTCGAAAATGTTCGTAAGCGTATTCAAACGTCCACGGTGTGCCATTCCCATAACGAAGTATTCTACACCTTCTTCGGCTCCTTTATGAACAAGCGTATCCAATGCAGGAATCAGTGCTTCTAATCCCTCAACGGAGAAGCGCTTTTGCCCAACGAACTTTTTACCTAAGAAGGATTCAAAGTTTGTTGCTCTGTTCAACTTACGGTAGATATCGCGTTTGCGCTCTCGATCGTAAACAGGTCGATTTTTTAACTCGATGTGTTTTTTGAACCAGTCAATTTGCTCTGGCTCGCGCATGTACATGTACTCAATCCCGATTGATTGGCAGTACGTGTTCTCTAACTCCTCGATGATTTTTCGTAAAGTTTGAGGTCCTGCACCAATTTCTTCACCGGCTTGAAAGACAGTGTCTAAATCAGACTCCTCCAAACCGAAGTTTTCAAGTGTCAGTTTGGGCTCGTATTTTCTACGCTCTCTTACAGGATTCGTTTTGGTGAATAAGTGTCCGCGGTTACGGTAACCATTGATGAGGTTAATAACCTTGAATTCTTTCTGAAAATTTTCAGGAACTGCTCCGCCGTCTTCGTAATTCGTTTTGGCAAAATCAAACCCTTCAAAGAATTTCTTCCACCCTTCATCCACGCTCTGTGGATCTTCGAGATACATTTTGTATAAATGATCTATCGCATTTACGTCTGCGTTACCAACGTATGAAATTTTGTCCATGTTTTTGTACACAATTGTGGAATAACAAAATTAGACAAATTGGGCATTTAACGCTCTAATAACATTGAAAACTTGGGGTGAAATGTGTTCAAAAATTAAAATCTCACTGAAATGCACTTAAATTCATGTAAAATCTATGCATGCATTGTGATTTTATACATCGGACTACTCAGCGCCTTTGATTGAAGTAGGCTACAAAAAGCAGCGAAATTGGAAAAAAGGCAATGATGAGAATCCATTTTAAGATGGTGAGAATTATGCTCATGCGTTACTCGAAAATTGTTGGCGTAAATACACTTTGTATGCCTCGCGCTTCAGGATAACCTCCGCTAAATGCATGTGGAAATCATCGGTTTTAGTGAGCTCAGGAAGAAGTGATTCTGGAACATCAATTTGATAAAGGAGTTGTGAAAAACCGCGCGAATCGGACGATTCTAGTATTCTTAAGCGCACGGATAGTTCGTTTAAAATCTGCTCCGTGGAGTAAGGTATCGACTGAAATTCTGTGGGAAATTCAATGTTTGCCGTCCCGAAGTCTTTGATGATTTGTCGTTGAGTTTTGAGAATGAAGTCAACAGATTGAAGTTCGCTATGGTTGATTTCGAGATACATTGAATGCTTAAATTTCGATCCTAAAGCTACAATTTTATTAGAAATACAGGCTTAAATTTCATTGACGCGAAGCACCTTCTTTTTCTTGATGCGCACGGTTCTCGTTTACGCTAGTGTGCGCAAGACTTGTAGAGCAACGAATGAATATCGCCGCTGAAACGACGAACAGTGATTTTTTCATAGGTAGAATCTTTTAGTGATTTTATATCATCGCTAAATTAAGAATTTTACCTCGGGTATTATTTTAGAATTATTCTTTTAGCGAATACCTCCTCCTGCTTTAAAGTCTTTTTCTGGAGAAATGAAACTCAATTCACCTTGTTCATCCTCAGCCATAAGGATCATTCCATTAGACTCAACTCCCATGATTTTTCTTGGGGGAAGATTCATCAATACGGAAACGGTTTTGCCAACCACTTCTTCGGGTGAATAGTGCTTGGCGATTCCTGAAACAATTGTGCGTTTGTCCAGTCCTGTATCTACGAGTAATTTCAAGAGTTTGTCGGCCTTTTTTACTTTTTCAGCCTCCAAGATGGTTCCTAAGCGGATATCCATTTTCAGGAATTCGTCAAATGAAATGTCTTCTTTCTGAGGGTCAAATGTTGTTTCCACCACTTTGCTTGCGTTCAGTTTTTCAATTTCTGCTTCCACTAGACTATCTTCAATCTTAGGGAAAAGAATGGGGGCTTTCGTTGTTGGGTGTCCTGCAGGAATAAGTGCAAACTCTTCCGCATGAGACCAGTCTGTTGTTACGAAATTCAAAGCCTTACTAATTTTCTTGGCTGTAGCAGGTAAGAACGGTTGAAGTACAATGCTCAGCTTCGCTGTAATCTGCATCGCGATGTACATAATGGTACGAACACGTTCTTCATTCGCAGGATCTTTCACCATTTTCCAAGGTTCCGTCTCAGCGAGGTATTTGTTTCCAAGTCGTGTCAAATTCATGACTTCCGCTTGTGCATCTCTCAATTTGTATTGGTAGATTAACTCAGAAATTTTCGTTGGAAATTCTGCCATTTGGTCAATGATGGATTGATCCAATGTTGTGAATTCTCCGGGTTCTGGAACGAGTCCATCGTAGTATTTCTGAGTAAGAACAGTAACACGGTTCACAAAGTTTCCAAGGTTATCCGCCAACTCACTGTTTACGCGTGTTTGGAATTCTTTCCACGTGAATTCACTGTCTTTGGTTTCTGGCGCGATCGCTGTAAGGACATATTTTAGCTCATCGATTTTATCTGGATGTGCTTCAATATATTCGTGTAACCAAACGGCCCAGTTCCGAGAAGTCGAGAATTTATCTCCTTCCAAATTCAAAAACTCGTAGGCGGGAACATTGTCAGGAAGAACCAAGCCTTCATGCGCTTTCAGTAATATTGGGAAAATGATAGCGTGAAAAACGATGTTGTCTTTACCAATAAAGTGTACCAATTTGCGGTCACCTGTCCAGTAATCTTTCCAATCTTTTTCTTTGTCTTGTGCCCATTGTTTTGTGGCAGAGATGTATCCAATTGGCGCATCAAGCCAAACGTAAAGTACTTTTCCGTCGCCACCGTCAACAGGAACTTTTACACCCCAATCAAGATCGCGAGTCATAGCACGAGGACGTAATCCGTTATCAATCCAAGACATGCATTGTCCAACTACTTGGTTTCGCCATGCTTTTGGGTCGTGTTGCTGAACACCGTCTAGCTTTCCTTCTTTGATCCATTCGGTCAACCATTTCTCATGATTTTGCATCGGCAAGTACCAGTGAGAAGTTTCTTTCATGACAGGCGTTTTGCCACTCAATGTTGATTTCGGATCGATTAAATCGGTTGGGCTTAGTGCAGAACCACAGCTTTCACATTGGTCGCCGTAAGCATTTGGTTTCTTACAGTTGGGACATGTTCCTGTGATATAGCGATCAGCTAAAAACTGATCAAATTCTTCGTCGTAATATTGTTGGCTTGTTTCTTTGGTAAAATGCCCTTTCTCTTCGAGAACTTGAAAGAATTCCTGCGCTGTTTCGTGGTGAAGTTCAGACGAAGTTCTGTGGAAAATATCAAAAGAGATATCGAAATCTTCAAATGCTTTACTGATGATCCCGTTGTATTTATCTACAATCGCTTGAGGTGAGATTCCTTCTTTTTTCGCGCGCAAAGTGATGGCTGCACCGTGTTCGTCACTTCCACAAATGAATGCGACATCGTGATTGTTCATTCGAAGAAAACGAACGAAAATATCAGATGGAAGGTAAACTCCAGCTACGTGTCCTAAATGAAGGGGTCCGTTAGCGTAAGGAAGTGCTGCGGTGACGGTGTATTTGTCTTTGCTCATAATTGAGAATCACTTTGATTGTTTGCGTTGATGAACTGATAATGATTCAGCTCACGAATAAAGATGCAAAGATAAGGGAAATGCGCGTTGATTTTATCCGAAATCACACCTCAATTGTGGTAATGACATTTCATTCCTTGTTCTTAACAAAGAAAAGCAGAATGGAAGTGCTTAAAAATGCCACTGTGATTACTCCTATGATAATGACTGCTGTCACATGAAAACGCCGAATAAGGAGCCAAATGACAACGACGAGCACGAGGTAGATGGAGGTGTAAATGGTTTTGGCAGTATCTTCTTTAAATCGTTTAAAAAAGTCGAGCCGTCGGATGGCGGAAAGAATGAAAAAGGGAGTGAAGATTAACAGAAGAAATGATAGAATGAGGAGGTAACTTAAATTTGGATACATTCCTGTCATAGCCGCTCATTTTTACTTTAAAAATACGGAATGATGTTTGTTTTTCTCGGTATTCACTCAGGTTATTTTCACTGCCTCATCTCGTTTTCAACCATCCTGTCAAGCTCAAGCGCATTTGTTTGCTCACCAATACTTCGTGTGGAATATCACTTTGGAAAAAGACCATTCTTCCTGGAACAGGCTTTATCTCATGTTCTTGATGATCTAGGTACAAGCGTAATTCTCCTCCGTCTCCTTCTTTCCAGTCTTCAGAAAGATAAAATACCACAGAAAATTGACGTTTGTCGTCATTCATGAATCGGTCGACATGCTTTTTATAGAAAGAACCTTCGTCGTAAACTGCATATTGAAATTCAAAGGATTGAATTCCAGTAAAACAGGTTCTGTTCAAGTAGTCGATAAAATCCGTGATTTTCGAATGAAATAGTTGCTCGTAGGCGTTGGCTTTCGAGAAGTCGACCCAATAAATATGATCGTTGCGAACTTGTTCGAGGGTTTGAAGATTTACTTTGTTTCCTATGCCGGCAGTATGGAAATCATCGTTTTCATAATGCACGAGTAGAGATTTTCGGAGACAGACTAACTCTTCATTTGTTAGCCAACTGTCTACGGATTCAAACCCTTTATCCAAAAGACCTTGAATCAACTTTTCGTATGTACTTAACACAATTTACGCAATTGCAAACCATGCCGTTTTAAGGCGGACGAAGGTAGTCAATAACTAAATAGGTGGTGCAAAAAAAATCGAGGCAGTATTTTATGGTCTGACTGGATTCGAAATATCGGCTAGGAGTGTGTGTTTATCCCAACGAAAGCTGCCCTTTGGGGCGGTAGAGTCGAAAGAGAATTAGTGGGATAATTCCATGCGGAAGGCGATATACCATATTGGACGCCCAGTAAATGATCTCTGTCATCGAGCCTTCATTCGTCATTATGCCATACACCAACCGCGCAATTGCAGTGAGAAGTCCCCAAAAGATCAAATAGAAATACACGAATTTGATAGGGAAGTTTGTGAAAATAAGAATGGCAAATAGGATGTCGATGTATCCAATAATTTTCAGGAAGAGATAACTGCTGGAAACGGGAATTCCGAGGATTTCGGTGGTCATTTCAATAAAGCCACTTGGAACGTAATGTGCACCTAGAGCAAATAGGCCGTGCCCGATGAAGGTGAGCGCAACCAAAATCTTTAAGCTGATGATGATTTCGTTCATATTCGAAAAGTTGAGAGCGAGTTGTCTGAGGAGAAAAAGTGGTGTAAGAAGTTTGATGCCGTGCTCAATCAGTTGTTCGGGTACATACCCCGAATGAATGAAAGAAGCGTAGCTTGTGATAAAGAGAAGAATAGTTGAAGGTAGAAGAAGAAGGTGCGCTTTGGTTTTCTTGAGGGTACCGATCGGCAGTAATAGAGGGATTCCAAAGGAAATTAAGAGTATTCCGAAAACGGTTTCGATGAGCGAGGGGTTTTGGAATAAATGTCCCAAAGAACTGCTTCCCGTTAATAGAGCAACGCCATTTCCTGCCAGAATGAAAAAGCAGGATAATTTAAGAAGACCGATATAATTAAAGGATCGGGTTAGCATTATTCGAATCACTACAAATAGGTAAACGCTAAACGTGATGAAGCGTTTTGTTTCTCACAAAAATACGTACAAGTATGATGGCAGTTCAATAAATTAAACTACTTAATTCAATTTTGATCTCGAAAAGTTGGTGCTTTCGAAAAAAGCTGATCCGAATATACTTCCGATTTATGCCTTCACTTCAGACTCTATGAAACGAATATCGAAGGATTCTAACTCTTCCAAAATCGGATTGTAAACCTCAGGTTGAACAGGCAACGTAACGCCTGTTGTTTGAAGCTTGCCAGTCAAAATCATCTTGGCACAAATTCCTGCTGGAAGTCCAACAGTATTCGACATCGAAGTGTACACTTGATCCTCTCCGATATTTACCATGTGAGAAGTAATCTGGTACTTCGAGCCATTCAAGGTGTACTCAAACTCATGAATCATCACAAGCATATCTTTGTCACCATCGCTCAACGATAGCTTGTGAACAAGAATTTGCTGCAACGCTTGCGCTGGGGTTGGTCGTTCGAACTCAATTAGCGGTTCGTCTTTAAAAATCCCTAACCACTCAAATCGGTCGTAGAGGTGAATTCTGTCTTCGCGAAGGAATTCTTTGAACTTTTCTTCTACTGTTTTGGTTGGGTGATAAGGCAAGAAAGCGTTCAGGAAAGAGCGAGGTGTAATGCTCTTGTGAATGTTCATTTCATAAGAATCATCAGTCATTCCTAGCTCGATAAACACGTTCCATGCTTCGCAATAACCGGGTCTTCGAAGTGTACCTCTAAAAATAGTCGGGATGTCATCCAAACCGTAAGTGGCTCTGTACGAGAGTGAATCGCGATTTGCATAACCAACGAAATCACCAAACCCTTCTACGGACATTGTGTGTAAACGACCGAATAATCGGTTGTAGGGAATGTATTTGTATTCGCCGTTTTGAATAAATGAAGCTGCACCTCCTTGTCCAGCCAATACAACGTTTCTAGGGTTCCATGTGAACTTGTAATTCCATGGATTGTTGTCGCTCTCTGGAGCAACTAAACCTCCACAAAATGATTTGAAGCTTGTTACTTCTCCTCCTTTGTTCTGAACACCATGAATAATTTTCATAGCGCTCATGTGGTCCAATCCAGGATCAACACCAATTTCGTTCATGATCACAATGCCTGCATCCTTGGCCTTTTGATCCAAAGATCTCATCTCAGCGGAAATATAAGAAGGTGTAATCAGGTTTGTTTTCAGTTCGATACAATCCAAAGCTACTTCGTAGTGGAAGCGCGCTGGAAGCATGGAAATCACTAAATCTGCCTTGTCAATTTCTGGTTTTCTCTCTTCGGATAAAATCGCATTGAATTCAAGCGCTTCACCGTTTTCATGACCCTTCAGCTTTTGCTGAACAAGCGCAATATCTCTATCAACAACCTTGATTTTCCAGTTGTGTTCCGATGATTGTTCAAGAAGATAACGAATGAGAGAAGAAGATGAAAGTCCCGCTCCGAGGACAAGAATATTTTTTGAGGAGTTGTGTTGCATACTGTCAAAATTAGAGAATCATCTGAGCTTTCAAAGCGTTAAATTAAATTCTTTTTTCAAGTATTTATGTTAAAAATCGGCATAGGATTTCAATATCAGTGACTTATTGTGTGGATAACAAGCAATTGTACAAAGGTTTGTGCTTGTTGATAAAACCGTTATTTTTGTTGTTCGAATTAAAGTAAACACTATGGGTAGAGCATTTGAATATCGCAGAGCGGCAAAGGAGAAACGTTGGGATAAGATGTCAAAGTTGTTCCCGAAATTGGGGAAAGCAATTACGTTAGCAGCCAAAGAAGGCGGTACAGATCCTGATATGAACGCAACGCTGCGTACAGCGATCAAAAATGCCAAGGCACAAAACATGCCGAAGGATAACATTGAAGCGGCCATTAAACGCGCTACGTCGAAAGATGCAGATGCAATTTCTGAGATCATCTACGAAGGAAAAGGTCCTCACGGTGTGTTGGTGTACGTGGAATGTGCTACTGATAACCCAACCAGAACAGTTGCTAATGTGAAATCATATTTCAACAAAGCGGGAGGCTCTGTAGTTCCAAATGGTTCGTTCGAATTCATGTTCAGTAGAAAATGTGTGTTTGAGTTTGATAAAGGGGAAGAAATGGACCTCGAAGAGATTGAACTTGAATTGATTGATGCTGGATTGGAGTCGATTGAAGAAGAGGATGGGAAAGTATTTGTGTATGGAGATTACACCGCATTCGGGACATTGTCTACCGCACTTGAGGAACTCAATATTGATGTAGATAAATCAAACCTTCAACGCATTCCAACAACCACAAACGAGTTTACGGATGAGCAACTAGAAGACATCGAAAAGATGTTGGATAAAATCGAAGACGATGACGACATTCAGCAGGTTTTCACAAATATCGCCTAGAAAGCGCTTATATATTTGAAAACAAACATAATAAATTCGATTTTTTGGAGTTCTTCATGCTGAAGAACAGAAATTGCGACGAAAAATACATGAGAAATAGACTCAACATAGGAGGTGTGCTACTGGTAATTCTGGTTACCGTGGTGGCGTGTTCAACGGAGAAGAACACAACCATCGCCCGTAATTACCACAGCTTAAATGCACATTATAATGGTTATTTCAACGCGAATGAGTTAATCAAACAATCGATTAAGACGTATCGAACTTCCCGTCAAGAGGATTATTACTCGCTTTTGCCAATTAATCCTGTTCCCGACGAAAAGGAAGTTTCAGGAATGTATCCAGCCATCGATACAGCCATTGCGAAATGTACAAAGGTGATTCGCGACCATTCCATGCCAAGTAACGATAAGCCTTCAAAGAAAAAGGAAGAGCACAATCGTTGGATTGATGAAAACTGGACATTGATAGGAGAGGCACTGTATTATCGACGCGATTATGACGGTGCAATGAAGAACTTCAAGTTTATTCGTAAGTTCTACAGCGATGATCCGTCATTGTTTATCGGTGAGTTATGGATGGCCAAAACAAACATGGCAACGGGAAAACTAACCGAAGCGAAGTTTAACCTCGACAACTTGGATGCTGCAATTGCTGAGCAAGAGAGCGGAGAGCAAGAGAAAGTCGTTAAAAAAGGATCTAAGAAAGAAGTAAAGCCTGCTCAGTTCCCAAAAGAAATTCGATTCGATTTCGAAAAGACAAAGGCCGAACTGGCGCTGATGAGAGGGGAAAAGCAAGAAGCAATTCAATATTTAGAAGAATCGCTTAAGCATACGCGCTTGGGTGATCGCGAAGAGAAAGCACGTGTTCATTTTATCCTTGGACAATTATACGAAGAGCAAGGGAATTTCGCTGGGGCAGCAGATCATTTCAGTAAAGTAATTCGTGGTACATCTTCATACAAAATGGCGTTCAATGCTCGATTGAAACGAACGTTTTTGGGTCAGGGAGATAACGTGAAGAAGGATTTGAAAAAGATGCTGCGCGATCAGAAAAATGCGGAGTTTAAAGATCAAATCTATTATGCCTTGGCAGATCTTGAGATTCGTGAAGGAAACATTGCTGAGGGAAAAGCATATTTGCATCAATCAGCATTTTACTCGGTGAACAATACGCGCCAAAAGGGAATGGCGTATGAGCGTTTGGGAGATATGAGTTTTGCGGACAAGAACTATGTAAGTGCGCAAAAGTACTATGATTCGTGTGGTCGTGTGATTCAAGATACGTATCCAAATGCAGAAGCAATCCGAAACAAAGCCTTGAAACTGTCTGACTTAGTAGTTGCTGTAGAAACGGCACAATATGAGGATAGTGTTCAGCGCATTGCAGCAATGTCGGAAGGAGACCGCGAAGCATTTTTGAAAGACTTGATCAAAAAGATTGAGAAAGAGGAAAAAGCGCGTAAAGAGCGGGAGGCAGAACGCCTATTGGAACTTCAACAGAATGAAAATCTCTTTGCTCAAACAGGGTCTGGGTCGAAGTGGTATTGGAACAATGCAAAAGCGCGCGCGGAAGGCTACCAAGAGTTTAAACGACTGTGGGGAGAGCGCGAGAATGAAGATGATTGGAGACGCTCCGACAAAACGGTTATTGCTTCATTTGAGGATGAAGGCGGTGGCGGTTCCGACTCAAGCGATGTCGCCCTCGAAGTACAGAAAGATACCTTGTCGGTTGAATTGCTGATGAAGGACATCCCACTTACAGATTCAGCACTTGCTGCTTCAAACGAGCGTTTGTTAGAAGCGTATTACAATGCTGGATATTTGTACAAGGAGCAACTCAATGAAGAGAAGTTAGCAGAAACGAATTTCCGCAATGTCTTGGATAAGAGCATTGAGAACAAGCATAATCTGCTTTCTGCGTATGAGTTGTATACCATGTATGATGGCACCAACCCTTCGAAGGCTGAGGAGATGAAGAATTACATCTTCAACAACTACACAAATAGTGATTACGCAAACTACTTGCGCGATCCCGACTATTTTATCAAGAAAAAGGAGCGAGATGCATTGGCAGAAGAATCGTACATCCGTGTATTGGAGCGCTACAATAAAGGGTTGTACAGTCCAGTAATTGCGAAAGCGGATCAGGTGATTAATGAAGAGCCAGACAACATTTTCCGTTCGAAATACATGTTGTTGAAGGCAATGTGTTTGGGACAACGTTTTGAGAAAAAGGATACGCTTTTGCCTGTCTTGAATCAGGTGATTGAGGAATACCCAAAAACACCGGAAGCGGAGAAGGCAAAAGAGATGATCAGTATCATTAAGAACGGTTACTCAGAAAATATCGTGGCCGACTTCTCAAGTAAATACCCATACAAGTACAATGATCGCGTAAAAATGACGGTGATTATTTTCCCTGATGACAATTTCAGTTCGTCGAGTGCGAAATCGCGAATTACAGACTTTAACCGCGAGTTCTTTAGTCGAGATCGATTGAAACTGAAATCCAAAGTTTTCGGTGAAGGAAGTATCATCCTAGTGGATGAATTTGATAATGAAACGGAGGCTGGAAGCTACATCACAGCGTTTAAAAACACACGTAAGTACCTACTCGACCTGCAAAAATCGAAGATTATGATGGTTACTGAGGAAAATCTCATTATCTTATTACAGAAACAGGATTCGAAAGAATACGATTTGTTTTACGAAGAATACTATTAAAGTTATGAAGAAGAAATCAGGAGCGATGGGAGAAAGCCCAGATCGATTAAATGTAATCGTTGAGGGGTCAAAAATAGTAGGTGATTTTATTGCTGAGTCGAATGTTCGTATTGATGGAGAAATTCAAGGAAATGTTTCCTCTTCGTCGAAAATCGTCATTGGACCTACGGGATTCATTAAAGGAAACTTGGTATGCGCGGATGCAGACGTTGAAGGTCGCATCGAAGGCATCTTGAAAGTCGAAAATCTTCTTTCTCTTCGATCAAAAGCACGGGTGTCGGGCGAAATCACAACAGGAAAGATCCAAATTGAAGAAGGGGCTGAGTTTTCAGGTCAATGTAAAATGAGCAACTTCTCACCAAGCGCAAAAAACGGGTCCAAAGAAAACAGTCTCCAAGAGGACGTAGTTTATTAAATCTTTACAGGCAAAAACAGAGTTTAACTGTACTCATCTGCCTTGTTCAACCGAGTTTCATAAAAAAAACGCTCCGTTTGGAAGCGTTTCTCTATATAGATAATTGATGTAATGCATCAATGTTGTCTGAAGTGTCTATCTGTGTTCAGACATATAGCTTGTGTATTTTTCTGCAAGTTGGCTTTTCTCTTTCTCATCGAATACTTTTCCTGCCATTTGGAAGAATGTATGTTCCTCATCCACTAGGTGGTGCTCAACTTTCTCTTTGAGGTTTTTGGCAATTTTCAACCAGGCGGACGAATCCATTTCTGTTTGCTCCAATTGCGCTATGAGATCATCAATCTCGTGATGCTCGGCAATGCCGTGTCTGGCTTGACCTTGCATGCTATCTGTTGAAATTAGTGGTTTGTAAAAGTGACGCTCTTCTGCATTTGCGTGTTCTTCCAATTCTAATTTCAGTTTGTCGAAAAGGATCTTACGCGTTTGTGTATCACCAGAGGTAGATACTAATTGATCCAAAAGACTTCGTTGTACATCGTGATCTTCACGAATTGCTTCAAATATTGTTGACATAATGTTGTTTTTTATAGAAGGGCACTTGCCAAGCAAGCACCCGTCTGAATGTTTATTTCAAATGTGTTATTGATGGTGCGAAAGACTACTTGTTTTCATCGAATAAGTCTTCAACGTCTTGCTTGAATTCATTCCATCGAACTTTTGCTTGTGCTGTTCTTTCGTTCATTTCTGCTTTGAATTCATTCCAACCCTCTTCAGTAGAATCTCCCAAATCTTCAAGTGACTCATCCAATTTTTCACCTTCCTCTTCGATGTTATCACGCAATTCTTGAAGTTTATCTTTCATGTCGTCGTCTGCCGTTTCCATGCGTGCATCGATATCTTCTAATTCGTCATTAATTTCTTCTTTCATCTCTTGAAGTTCAACCTTCATTTCTTCTCGTTCCTCTTCGAAACGTTCTTGCATTTCCGTGTTTTCTTCTTCAATTGATTCGTTTGCTGGCTCGTTACATGCAACAAATGCTGTTGCCATCAATCCAAACAATAATACCTTTATTCCCTTTTTCATCGTTATTTAGTTTTTACGTTTGCCTCAAATGAAGCGAAAAACACTCCGATATTTTCAAGTGTCTGATTTACATGTGATTGATCATTTTCGGCTCTTTTTACAATGTGGAAAAACGACACAATTCATGGATAATATTCCACATTGTTCCGATGAAGTACACGCTCATTATTCATTTCAGATAAAGCGTACTGCAGTTTATTGACAGTTCATCCAGCAAATTCGACAGTTCGGTGAAGTTGTTTTTTATCTGTGAGTGGCTCACTCTAAGTTTGAGGTATAAAACAAAAGAATTGAGATTATGAAAAAGAGCATCACAGCAATTGCATTATTAATGGGAGGATTAACAATGGCGCAGCAAGCAGAAATCGTAAATGGATTTGATGGATTCGAATCGTGGGTAGCCGCCGAGGCAGGTGAATTGCCCGAGTATTGGGATGGCTTCAACAAGGAAGTTATATTTAATGGAATGACGGTAGGTTCTGTGATTTGTGTTCAGAAAGACAATACAGACCCGTACGAAGGAAACTATTCTGCAAAAATTACGAGTACATCAATTATGGGCGGTCAGGCCGTTCCTGGAATCTTAACCACTGGAGATTTCGTGGTGGATTGGAATGCGCAGGATGGCGATGTGCAAGGAGGTGAAGCCTATACGCAATTGCCAACGGAGTTAATCGGACAATTTAAGTACAGCCCAGTGGGGGCGGATACTGCATTTGTTTCGGTCTGGTTTCTCGAAAATGGTGTCGAAGTAGGTGGAGGAAGAGTTGAATTTGATCATTCAACAACAGACTGGACGGAGTTCAACGTACCGATCGTTTTTTCTCCTGGTGCAGCTCCCGATTCAATGAATATCATGTTTTCGAGTACAAAAGGAAAGGCAAATGTTCCCGAAGGAAGTACACTCGAAGTCGACGCAATTAGCTTTCAATCTTTTCTGTCTGTAGATGAATTGAAGAAAACGGGAATGAAGTGTTACCCCAATCCAAGTTCTGAACACTTCACGATTGAGTTGGAAGAGGTGGTGACAGGCGAGCTTCGTTGTACCAACAGCCTTGGGCAAGTTGTGTTCGTAAAGAATGTTGAAGGTGATGTGATCACGTTGGATAGTTTTGAGTTACCGCAAGGAAACTACCAATTGACACTATCAACGAGCGAAGGAATGCTTACTCAACAAGTCGTAATCAACTAAAAAAGGTAATTTAAGCTTTGTGATTATGAAAAAGTCAACAAGAAGAGCGGCAATTAACCTCGGTGTAATCCTTCTGGTGAGTATCGGCTGTACTTTCTTTTTTGCAACGGGTAAGCTCAACGTTAGCAGCATATTGCTTAATACGCTTTATGGAATTCTGATTGGGTTGTCCATTGCGTTAGGAAGTACACTCATTACTCGATTAATTTTCAAAGATGAGTCGGTATATGAGAACCCTACTATGTATTATGTGTTGGCGGTGGTTGGTGTAGCGGTATACATTTTTCTCGACTTGTTGGTTCTCAACTATTTTTGGTTTTCAATCACACAAGGCTTGTCTTTTTGGGAATTGATCAGTAGCCCGTTTGGGTTCTACACCATCACGATTGAGTTTGTGATAGGTCTACTTATTTATCTAGTTGCCTTGGCGCGATTTTTCACGAGAGATTTAAAAAAATATTATTCCAAAGTGGTGGAAACCGAAAGTCAACTGGCAAGATATCAGTACGACACATTGAAAAATCAGTTGAATCCACACTTTTTGTTCAACGCGCTGAATACCTTGAGCGGATTGATTTACCTCGATGTTGATCGTGCGGATGAGTTCATTCATCGTTTGTCAAAACTCTACCGCTACGTGCTGGACGTTCAGCAGGAAGAAATTGTCACTATTCAAACGGAGTTGGAACTGGTGAAAGATTTCCTTTACTTGAATAATATTCGCTTCAATAATCAAATCAAGGAGTCGATTCGCGTGGAAGAAGATGTGGACGGGTTTATCGCGCCAATGGCATTGCAACTATTGATTGAAAATGCCATCAAACACAATATCATCAGTGAAAGTGCTCCGCTCATGATTGAAATAATTCAGTTGGATGGGAAACTGGAGGTTCGAAACAATGTCCAATTGAAGCAAGAAAAGGAGCCGTCACATGAGTTAGGCTTGAAGAATTTGCGTGATCGCTATGCGGTGTTAACCGATCAAGCTATTGAAATTGAAGCAACCAAGGACTTTTTTACAGTTCGAGTTCCGATAATAGAAAAAGAGTTGAAATGAATGTGTTGATAGTTGAAGATGAACGAATCGCCTATGAGAAACTGAAGGCCTTAATCGCGAACATTGCTCCGGAAATCCATGTGGTTGGAAATGCACGTTCTATTCAGGAAGGAATTGAACTGTTGAACGGCAAATCTCGAATCGATTTGGCATTTTTTGACATTCAACTGGAGGATGGGCTGAGTTTTTCCATTTTTGAGCAAACTGCCCCGAATATCCCCGTGATTTTTACTACTGCCTATGACGATTACGCCATTCGAGCGTTCGACCATTATAGTATTGCTTATTTACTCAAGCCGATTCAGAAGACGGACCTAAAAAAGGCACTCGATAAGTTTAAAGCGATGAAGCCGCAGGACGATTATTCGGAAATAGTGCTAAAAGCCATTCGTCAAGCAAGGGAAGAATCATACAAGGAACGGTTTACGGTGAAGGTCGGAACGAAAATTCGACTGATTGACACCGTGGAGGTGACTTGCTTCTACAGTCGTGAGAAAGGAACCTACATCTTCACTAATTCAGGAAAACATTACTTAATTGATTATTCTATGGATCAGCTAGAGAAGATGGTCGATCCAAAACAATTTCATCGGATCAACAGAAAGCACATAGTGAACGTTCATGCAATTGACCGCGTGATCCAATACACGAACTCCCGACTGAAAATTGCACTAAATCCGCAATTCGACGAGGAAATAGTGGTGGCAAGAGAACGAGTAAAAGCATTCAAGAAGTGGCTAGAGGGGGAATAACATCGCTGTATCCAGAATATTTATACGTTTGTAGTGGAAGTGAACTCAGGTTAATACGTAAGTTTGCCGAATGAATGGTAGGGAGTAGTCCCGATTCAATTAAAGTGGTAACCATGGATGAAAAAAAGGATAGCTCAAGAGCCTCTAAATACATTCGATTCTCGAGTGTCGGAATTCAGATGGGTATTATCATCGGTGGATTCGCCTTTTTAGGGAATTACTTGGATGGGAAATACCAAACAAAAACACCTTGGTGGACGCTTGGACTTTCTCTTTTCGGGGTTGCCGCTGGATTGTATATTATGATCAAGGAGGTCATTAAGATCAGTAAAGAAGATGAAAATTAAAACTTACGTTTCTCGCTTCGTACCCGTTGCTGCCGTAATGCTCGGGATTCATATGTTACTTGTTTATTTGGGTGTTGTTCCACTCAGTTTTCGGTTGTCATTAATTTCCGATGTCATTTTGTTGTTCATTTTTTTGATGGGTATTCCCATTATTTCAGCAGGTCTAAAAAAAGACGATGGTGGTTTTGTGGGTAGTTTTCTTATCTTAACAACGGTGCAAATGTTGTTGACGCTTTCTGTGTTGGCAGCGTTTATTTATACCAAGATTCCCCAGTTCAAAGAAATTAGTCTTCAACTCGTTTCTGTATTCGTTATTCTGTTGATTATTCAGTCAATTTTCTTAATCAAATTGGTGAAATAATGCCCGTTTCAAAGAAATATTAAAATAATCCCAAGTAATAGTTCAATATACTTCGTGTAACTTGTAAAAGTTTTCTACCTTTGCGGCAAAATTTGAAGCCCTTTAACGAGATAGAGATATGGCAATGTTAAGTGGATTAAAGAAAATCTTCGTTCTAACAGTTTTAATGTTTACAACTGTTTTTACTTACGCGTCTACCGACGATCATTATGCACAGCTTCATGAGGAGCAATTGGCAGAAGAGGAAAGAGAGTTCGAAGTAAGTAAAATGATCATGCACCACATTGGTGATGCGCACGAGTGGCACCTTTGGGGACCATCTCATGGAGGAACTTCTGTTTACCTTCCTATCGTTTTAATTGACGGTGGGTTGAAAGTATTCTCTTCATCTCATTTCTATCATGGAGAAACAAAAGGTCACGGAGATCACGAGTATATCGTAGGTGAAGGACCTGCTGAAGGATATGCAATGATGCACGAAACAATCTACAAGTTAGATGAAAACGGGCAATTGCACTTAGAAGATGGTCACCCATCAAGCGAAGCAAGTGTTCTTGATTTCTCAATTACGAAAAACGTTGTTTCATTATTAATGGTATTCGTATTGTTGATTTTGGTGATGTTCTCTGTCGCGAAATTCTACAAGAAGAATGGAGCCGTTGCACCGAAAGGAGTAGCGAAATTCATGGAGCCAATCATCCTGTTTGTACGTGATGATATCGCAAGACCAAACATTGAAGGAGAGAAGTACAAAAAGTACCTTCCTTACCTATTGACAATTTTCTTCTTTATCTGGTTCTCTAACATGTTGGGATTGATTCCGATTTTGGGAGCGAACTTGACAGGAAACATCGCTGTGACATTCTTCTTAGCGATCTGTACATTATTGATTACAATTTTCTCAGGAAATAAAAATTACTGGGGACACATTTTTGCTACTCCTGGAGTGCCAAAAGCGTTGTTGCCAATTATGATTCCAATCGAACTTGTTGGGATCTTCACAAAGCCTTTTGCCTTGATGATTCGTTTGTTCGCTAACATTACAGCGGGACACATCATTATCTTGGCGTTAGTTTCTATCATCTTCTTGAAAGAGTCAGCAGCATGGGGAGCTTTGTCCGTGCCAATGGCCTTGTTCATTTCGGTGTTAGAGTTGTTAGTTGCGTTCTTACAAGCGTATCTGTTTGCAATGCTTTCAGCGTTGTTTATCGGTGCAGCAGTGGAAGAAGCGCATCATTAATTAAATTTGTAACTTTTTTAAATACATATAAGTTATGTTCGGAAGTATAGCAGCAATTGGAGCAGGTCTTGCAGTATTAGGTGCAGGATTGGGAATCGGAAAAATCGGTGGTTCAGCAATGGACGCGATTGCACGTCAACCTGAAGCTTCAGGAAAAATTCAAACTGCAATGATTATCGCAGCCGCTCTTATCGAGGGTGTTGCGCTTTTCGGAGTGGTAGTTGGTCTTTTGGGTCTTGAAACAGGTGTTCAATAGATCTAAGACAAATTGAATTGATGAGACTTGCCGCAACGGTTGGTTGCGGTAAGTCTTATTTAAAAAAGTAAAAGCTTAGTAAAACAAAAGAAATGGAAATAGTTACTCCTGATTACGGATTGGTGTTTTGGACGGGAATCGTCTTCGTTATTTTATTATTCCTCTTAGCAAAGTTTGCTTGGAAACCAATCTTAGGTGCTGTTAATGCTCGTGAAGAAAAGATTACTGAAGCATTAGAATTGGCTGAGAAGACAAAAGCTGAAATGACAGCGCTTCAGGCTCAAAACGAAAACTTGTTGAAAGAAGCACGTGCTGAACGTGATTCAATGATTCGTGAAGCAAAGGAAACAGCAACTGCAATGGTGGAAGGCGCTAAGTCGAAAGCCCAAGAAGAAGCAGAAAAAGTAATGACGTCTGCACGTGAAGCAATCAACTCCGAAAAAGCAGCAGCAATTTCTGAATTGAAAACGCAAGTAGCGGCATTCTCTATCGAAATTGCAGAGAAGCTTGTAAAAAGCGAGCTTTCTTCAGCAGATAAGCAAAAAGCATTGGCTGATAAGTTGGCTGAGGATATTAACATGAATTAATCATCAAACGATGAGGAATACAAAAGTAGCAGCACGATACGCAAAGGCCTTACTTGAGTTGGCACTCGAGCAGAAAAACCTTGACTCCGTAGTAGGAGATATGGAGGTGTTCTCTGCAACAGTTCAATCATCTCATGATTTTGAGCTTTTGTTGTTAAGTCCTGTGGTGAAAGCAGATAAGAAGATTGAAATTTTCCAAAAAGTGTTCGAAGCATTCGAGAAAACAACACACGATTTTCTTGCATTGGTAACGAATAGTAAAAGAGAAGCACTTCTTGGTGATATCGCTTTGGCGTTCGATGGATTAGTGAAAGAGTACAAAGGAATTGTTCCGGTAACAATCACATCAGCGGTTGCTCTTGATGCTAGCACGAAAGATGCAATCATTGCAAAAGTTCAAGCTTCAGTAGAAGGTACTTTAGAAGTAGAAGAAAAAATCGATGAATCACTAATTGGTGGTTTCGTGGTTCGAATGGGAGATTTTCGCATCGATGCTTCCGTAGTGAGCCAATTAAATAATTTAAAACAACGTTTAACACGATAATCTTTGTGTTGCTGTCCTCTCGCAAGCATTAAGCGAAGTCGAAATGAAAGCAAGAGGAAGTAACGATTAAAACAAAACAAGATGGCAGATGTAAAACCAGCAGAAGTTTCTGCAATATTAAAAGAGCAATTATCTGGATTCCGTTCAGAAGCAGAATTGCAGGAAGTTGGTACGGTTCTTCAAATTGGAGACGGTATCGCGCGTATTTACGGACTGAAAGGAGTTCAGTACGGTGAATTGATCGAATTTGATGGTGGATTGCAAGGAATTGCATTGAACCTTGAAGAAGACAACGTGGGAGCCGTTCTTTTGGGACGTTCTACTGAAGTAAAAGAAGGAGATACTGTAAAACGTCTTGGACGTATTGCATCAGTAAACGTTGGTGAAGGAATCGTTGGACGTGTTGTTGATACATTGGGGAACCCAATCGACGGTAAAGGTCCAATCGAAGGTGAATTGTACGAAATGCCAATCGAGCGTAAAGCACCTGGTGTTATCTACCGTCAACCTGTAGATGAGCCAATGCAAACTGGAGTTAAAGCGATTGACGCGATGATTCCAATTGGTCGTGGACAACGTGAGTTGGTTATTGGTGACCGTCAAACTGGTAAAACAACAGTTTGTATCGATACAATCATCAACCAAAAAGAATTTTACGATGCTGGTGAGCCAGTTCATTGTATCTATGTAGCGATTGGACAAAAAGGTTCTACCGTTGCAGGTATTGTTAAGAAATTAGAAGAAGCTGGAGCAATGGCATACACAACGATCGTTGCTGCGAACGCTTCAGATCCTGCTCCAATGCAGTTCTACGCTCCAATGACAGGAGCAGCGATTGGTGAGTTCTTCCGTGATACAGGTCGTCCTGCATTGATCGTATTCGATGACTTGTCGAAACAAGCGGTTGCTTACCGTGAGGTATCTCTTCTTCTTCGTCGTCCTCCAGGTCGTGAGGCATACCCAGGAGATGTATTCTACCTTCACTCAAGATTGCTTGAGCGTGCTGCAAAAGTAATTAATGATGATGCGATTGCTGCACAAATGAATGACTTGCCAGAATCATTGAAACCATTGGTTAAAGGTGGTGGATCATTGACGGCACTTCCAATTATTGAAACACAAGCGGGTGACGTTTCTGCATATATCCCAACAAACGTAATTTCGATTACGGATGGTCAAATCTTCTTGGAGAGTGACTTGTTTAACGCAGGTATTCGTCCAGCGATTAACGTAGGTATCTCGGTATCACGTGTAGGAGGATCAGCGCAAATCAAACCAATGAAGAAAGTATCGGGTACGTTGAAGCTTGATCAAGCTCAGTTCCGTGAGTTGGAAGCATTCGCGAAATTCGGTTCTGATTTGGACGCAGCTACTAAGTCTGTATTGGACAAAGGAGCACGTAACGTTGAGATCTTGAAACAAAAAGAAGGAGATCCATACCCAGTTGAGAAGCAAATCGCAATCATCTACGTTGGAACAAAAGGAATGATCCAAAACGTTCCTGTTGAGAAAGTGAAAGCATTCGAAACAGAATACTTGGATTACCTAGACGCGAAACACAGAGATGTTCTTGATCAATTGAAAAACGGGAAATACTCGGATGAATTGACAGACCTTCTTGGAAAAGTAGCGAAAGAAATCGCGAGTAAATACTAAAGTTTAGAATGATGAATGTAGAATTGGAGAAACTCTAAATTCTACATTCTTAATTGTGCGCTATGGCGAACTTAAAAGAAATAAAAAACAGAATCACCTCGATCTCATCTACGATGCAAATTACATCGGCGATGAAAATGGTTTCTGCTGCAAAATTGAAACGTGCGCAAGATGCAATTACGCAAATGCGCCCGTATGCAGAGAAACTACAAGAGATCTTGGGGAATTTGAGTGCTACTTTGGATCTTTCTGAAAATGCTTACGCTGATCAACGCGAGGTTAAGACGGTTTACATCGTTGGTGTAACGTCAAACAGAGGATTGTGTGGCGGATTCAACAACAATATCGTTAAGAAAGTGAATGCGATGCTCGCTAATGAGTTTGCAGGAAAAAACGTAAAGTTGATCGCAGTCGGAAAGAAAATCAATGATGCATTTAAACGTAGCGATGTAAGTTTCCGTCCTGATGGAATTGGCGCTGCTGAAGATATGTTCAATGATTTAACATTCGAACGCTCTTCTGAGTTAGCCGAGTTTTTGATGAATGAATTTTCTGCTGGAAAGGTGGACAAAGTAGTTGTTGTTTACAACAAGTTCAAAAATGCAGCAGTACAAGAAGTAATTGGAGAGCAATTCTTGCCAATTCAAGTGACAGAAGCCGAAGAAGGAGGAACATCTGCCGGTGATTATATCTTCGAGCCTTCGAAACAAGAGATTGTAGAGGAGTTGATCCCAAAATCATTGAAAACGCAATTGTACAAAGCATTGTTAGATTCAAACGCTTCTGAACACGGAGCACGTATGACGGCTATGCACAAGGCAACTGACAACGCAAGCGAATTGAAGCGTACATTGACGCTTGAATACAACAAAGCACGTCAAGCTGCCATTACAAATGAAATTCTTGAAATCGTTGGAGGTGCAGAAGCATTGAAAGGCAATTAAGAGAAACTGAATAATATTCGAACCCCAATTTCATTCCGATAATTAGCGGAAGAGATTGGGGTTTTTTCGTTTTATTTTATTCGTCAAACTCACAACTTCTCTCAATCTTTAGTATCTTGTAGGTTCACCTTACCAAGTGAATCACTAATTATTACAAGATGCTAAGTTTAATCACCGGCGAATCGGTATTCCACGATATAGATTTTCGTTTGAATGGTCCCATAGGATTGGAATGGACACGAAATTACTTCACGTTCATTGATCGCAAGACAATGATGGG